>NZ_JBHTST010000186.1:0-13905 GCF_042794995.1 Streptomyces sp. NPDC056503 | reverse complement strand
ATGCCGATGGAGACCTTGCGGATCCCCTGCACGGCGTCGATCAGCAGGACGTTGCTGATGACGACGTCACAGGTCTCGCGGACGGCCGCCGCCTTGAGGTGGAGGCCGTCGCGGGCGGTCTTGCCGAAGCCGGCCAGGAACTCCTCGCCGGGCTTCTGGGAGTCGGCCTCGACCCGGACGACCAGCCCGGAGTCGCCGAGGACCACCCGGTCGCCGGCCCGGGGGCCGTGCACGGAGGCGTACTCGTAGGGATCCATCAGTGGTCCTCCTCTTCGGACGCGGTTCCCAGGTAGCCGCAGGCCGCCGCGCGCCGCAGGGCCTCCTCCTTCGCGCCGGGCGCGTCCAGCGGCCCGTCGACGAGGCCGGCGAAGCCGATCGCCACACGGGCGCCGCCGATGGGGACGAGCCCGACCTCGGCGGAGCCTCCCGGGTCGAAGCGGAAGGAGGCGCCGGCGGGGATGGCGAGCCGCATGCCGTAGGCGGCGGCGCGGTCGAAGTCGAGGCGCGGGTTGGCCTCGAAGAAGTGGAAGTGCGAGGTCACGCTGACCGGGACCGTCGCCGTGTTCCGTACGGCGACGGTGCGCGCGGGCACCTGCTCCGGGTGGCCGGGCCCGGGCAGCAGCGCGCCGGGCGCGCCGGCGCCGAGCGAGCCCCCGCCGATCGGGTCGGTGACGACGGCGAGCCGGGAGCCGTCGTCGAAGACGGCCTCGACGTGGACCTCGGTCACCACGTCGGCGACGCCGGGCAGCACGTCGTCGGGGCCGAGGACGGAGCGGGCCGCCGCGATGGCCTCGGCGAGTCGCTTGCCGTCGCGGGCCGCCTCGCAGACGGTGTCCGCGACGAGGGCGGTCGCCTCGGGGACGTTGAGCCGCAGTCCGCGGGCCCGGCGGGCCCTGGCGAGCTCGGCGGCGCCGAAGAGCAGCAGCCGGTCGCGCTCCGTGGGGGTCAGTCGCACGTCATGCACCTCCTGTTTGAGCAACACTCTAAATGCTGAGACCGACCGTTCCAAGGATTGACGTCCCCTCCAGGGTCAGGTCACATTGAGCGTCACTCAAAAATGTCCCCTTCCGCTTCCCCGGAGGTCCCATGGCGACGATCGAACAACACGGAGTCGACACCATCCCCGAGGCCGAACGCACCAGCGGACCCCGCGACCTCGTCGCGATCCTGCTCGGCTCCAACCTCTGCCTGGGCGTGATCGTCTTCGGCTGGCTGCCCGTCTCCTTCGGCCTCGGCCTGTGGGGCTCGGTCACCTCCGTGATCGCCGGCACGCTCGCCGGCGTCGCCGTCACCGCCCCGCTGGCGCTGGTCTCCCTGCGCACCGCCACCAACCTCTCCACCTCCTCCGGCGCCTTCTTCGGCGTCCGCGGCCGGCTCGTCGGCTCGGTGGTGGGGCTGCTGCTCTCGCTCGGCTACACCGCCCTGACCCTGTGGATCGGCGGCGACGTCGTGGTGGGCACGCTCGCCCGGCTCACCGGAGCGTCCACCGGGGACGGGACGCACGCCGTCGTCTACGCCCTGCTCGCGGCCTGCACGGCGGTGGGCGCCGTGTACGGCTACCGGCTGCTGCTCCGCCTCAGCAAGGCGCTCGCCGTCGGCATGACCGTCCTGCTCGCGCTCGGCCTCGTCGCGTACGCCGGCGACTTCACCACCGCGCCCCCGCCGGACACCCCGTACCTCCTCGGCGGCTTCTGGCCGACCTGGCTGCTCTCGGCGGTCGCCGCGGGCCTCAGCGGCCCGGTCGCCTTCATCACCCTGCTCGGCGACTACACCCGCTACGTCTCACCCGCCCGGCACAGCGCCCGGACGGTCCGGCGGGCCACCTGGCTGGGCCTCCTCGTCGGCCTGCTGGTGCCGCAGCTCTTCGGCACGTACACGGCGCTCGCCGCCCGCGCGGGCCTGGAGTACGCCGGGCCGCTGGTCGCCGTCTCCCCCGCCTGGTACCTCGTCCCGCTGCTGCTCGCCGCCACCGCCGGCTCCGTCGGCAACGCCGGCCTGATGCTCTACTCGATGGGCCTCGACCTGGACGCGATCCTGCCCCGGGCCACCCGGGCGCGGGCCACCCTCGTGGTGGCCGCCGTCGCCACCGGCTTCGTCTTCCTCGGGCACTTCGCCTCGGACGCCCAGTCGGCGATGACCTCCTTCGTGCTGCTCCTGACGGCGATCGGCACCCCGTGGGCGGTGATCACCCTCATCGGGCACGCGCGCTGCCGCGGGCAGTACGACCCCGAGGCGCTCCAGGTCTACAACCGGCGCTCGCGCGGCGGGATCTACTGGTACGCGGCGGGCTGGCACCCGCGCGCCACCGTCTCCTGGGCGCTCGGCGCGGCGGCCGGTCTGGCCGCCGTCTCCACCCCGCTGTACGAGGGCCCGCTCCTGGCCCTGACCGGCGGGGTCGACTGCAGCTTCGTGCTGTCGGGGCTCACCGGCGGGCTGCTGTACGCGGCCCTGACCCGGGGCCCGGAACGGGAGACGCCCGGGACGGAGACCGTCCCGGGCGTCCTGGCCGACAGGAGCTAGCGCGTCACTTGCCCAGCTCGTGGACCCAGCCGTGGGTGTCCTCGGCCTTGCCGGTCTGGATCGCGAGCAGGGCCTCGCGCAGCTTCATGGTGACCTCGCCGGGCTCGCCGCCCGACTGCTGCCACTCGCCGCGGGCGGACTTGACCGTGCCGACGGGCGTGATGACGGCGGCGGTGCCGCAGGCGAAGACCTCGGTGAGGGTGCCGTTCGCGGCGTCCTCCCGCCACTGGTCGATGGAGACCCGGGCCTCCTCCGCCTCGTAGCCGAGGTCGCGGGCGACCTGGAGGAGGGAGTCACGGGTGATGCCGGCGAGCAGCGAGCCGGTGAGGGTGGGGGTGACGATCTTGTTCCCGTACACGAAGTACAGGTTCATGCCGCCCAGTTCCTCGACCCACTTGTGCTCGACGGCGTCGAGGTAGCAGACCTGGTCGCAGCCCTTGGCCGCCGCCTCGGCCTGCGCGAGCAGGGAGGCCGCGTAGTTGCCGCCGGTCTTGGCGTCGCCCACGCCGCCGGGGACGGCGCGGACGCGGTCCTCGGAGGCCCAGATGGAGACCGGCTTGACGCCGCCCGGGAAGTACGGGCCGGCCGGGGAGGCGATGACGATGAAGAGGTACTCGTTGGCCGGGCGGACGCCCAGGCCGACCTCGGTCGCGATCATGAACGGGCGGAGGTAGAGCGAGTCCTCGCCGCCGTGCGCGGGGACCCACGCCTCGTCCTGGCGGACCAGGGCGTCGCACGCCTCGATGAAGGTCTCGACCGGAAGCTCCGGCATGCCGAGGCGGTGCGCGGAGCGCTGGAAGCGGCGGGCGTTGGCGTCGGGGCGGAAGGAGGCGACCGAGCCGTCGGGGCGGCGGTAGGCCTTCAGGCCCTCGAAGATCTCCTGGGCGTAGTGGAGGACGTTGGTCGCCGGGTCGAGGGAGAGCGGGCCGTACGGCACGAGCTGGCCGTCGTGCCAGCCGCGGCCCTCGGTCCAGCGGACGGTGACCATGTGGTCGGTGAAGTGGCGGCCGAATCCCGGGTTGGCCAGGATCGCCTCGCGCTCCGCGTCGGACAGCGGGCTGGAGGAGGGCTTGAGCTCGATCGTCGTCATGGGTGCTTGTCCTTCACCGGTTGTGTGTGTCGGACCGCGCCCACGCCCGCTCGGCATGACTGCTAGGACGTCCGAGCTTTCCCGCATGATGCGGCCCACGTCCGATTATCGCGCGTGGATACCCGGGTACGAAACGGGTGAGGCGGTCCGAGGTTCGTTGAGGGCACCCCGCGACCGCACAGAAACAGCCGCCGGGTGCGTGGGTGACCCGGCGGCTGCTGAGTGGTGTCAGTGGCGCGCGGGTCAGCTCGCTACTCGCGCGGCGAGCGCGTCGCCGATCTCGTCCGTCGTGCGGACGGAGGCGCCCCGCTCGGTGAGGTCGGCCTCGACGGCGGTCTCGACCCGGGCGGCCTCGGCCTCGTAGCCGAGGTGGCGCAGCAGGAGGGCGACGGAGAGGACGGTGGCCGTGGGGTCGGCCTTGCCCTGACCCGCGATGTCCGGCGCGGAGCCGTGGACCGGCTCGAACATGGACGGGAAGTCGCGGCTCGGGTTGATGTTGCCCGAGGCGGCGACGCCGATGCCGCCGGAGACGGCCGCGGCGAGGTCGGTGATGATGTCGCCGAAGAGGTTGTCGGTGACGATGACGTCGAAGCGGGCCGGGTCGGTGACGAGGAAGATCGTCGCGGCGTCGACGTGCAGGTAGTCGGTGGTGACCTCGGGGAACTCCCCGGCGACCCGGTTGAAGATGTCCGTCCAGAGGTGGCCGGCGAAGGTCAGCACGTTGTTCTTGTGGACCAGCGTCAGCTTCTTGCGCGGGCGGGCCTGGGCGCGGGCGAAGGCGTCCCGGACCACGCGCTCGACACCGAAGGCGGTGTTGACCGAGACCTCGGTGGCGACCTCGTGCTCGGTGCCCTTGCGGATGGTGCCGCCGTTGCCCGTGTACGGGCCCTCGGTGCCCTCGCGGACCACGACGAAGTCGATCGCGGGCTGGCCGGCGAGCGGGGTCGCGACGCCGGGGAGCAGCTTCGAGGGGCGCAGGTTCACGTGGTGGTCGAAGGCGAAGCGCAGCTTCAGGAGGAAGCCCCGCTCCAGGACGCCGGACGGGACCGAGGGGTCGCCGATCGCGCCGAGCAGGATGGCGTCGTGCTTCTTGAGGGAGTCCAGGTCGGCGTCGGTGAGGGTCTCACCGGTGGCGTGGTAGCGCCGGGCGCCGAAGTCGTACTCCTCGGTCTCCAGCTTCACGTCCTGGGGAAGCGCGGCCGCGAGGACCTTGAGGCCCTGGGCCACGACCTCCTGGCCGATGCCGTCGCCGGGAATGACTGCGAGATTGATGCTGTGAGACATGGCGGCACCCTACTCTTCGTCCCATCGTCTGACACGCTTCGTCCACCATGTGGACGAACGGACAGGCGTCGGGCTGGTCAGTGACCGGTGGATCCGCCGTTGTCGCGGCGGTCGAGGGCGCGCTGGAGGGCTGCGGCGGCGTTCTGCCGGGCCTCGTCGCTGGGACGGGCGGCGGAGTGGCGGACGCGGGGGGAGGTCTGAGTGGCCATGAGGGATCGACTCCTTGAGATCAGTGGTGATCCGGATGTGCGGAGATCAGTGATGATCGAAGGCGCCGGAAGGGGCGGGGAGCGTCGCCGCAGGGGTTGCCTGCGCGGGGCGTCGCGCTCTCGACCGCCATTCGCTGATGAAGCGAGACGTTCGGCTTCTACAAAGCTAGGCCAGGGACCCGCATCTGTCTCCACAATTACTCGGACTTCCTACTATCTGAGACGGCCCGTTTCACTCGGTCACCGCACGGATCACCGGCCCCGCGGGCGCGGTGGCTCAGATCACGTCGCCGTCACGCCAGTCGAAGACGAGGGGGGCGCCCGGGTCCGGGAGGGTGAGACCGCCGGCCGGGCGGACGAGGAGCGCGCCCTCCTCGTCCGGGAGGCGCACCGTCCCGTCCGGCCCCAGCGCCTCGATCCGCCCGCCCCACACCTGCCAGCCGCGCGCCCGGTAGAGCGCCGCGCCCTCGTCGGAGGCGGAGAGCGCGCCGAAGCGGTGGGTGCCGTCGATGACCCGCTCCAGGGCCTCCATGACCGCGCCGCCGAGCCCCCGCCGCCGCGCGTCGGCCCGGACGGCGACGCCCTCCACGTACCCGACCCGGTACGAGCCGCCGCGGTGCAGCACCCGGCGCTGGACGACGGCCCCGTGGGCGACGAGCCCCGCCGCGTCCTCGATCCAGGCGTGGACCCCGCCGAGGGTGTGGTCCCAGTCCTCCGCGGAGAAGTCGCCGTCGAAGGCGGCGTCGAGCAGGGCCCGGACGGCCGTCAGCCGCTCCGCGCCGAGGGAGTGGGTGGGCGCGAGGTTCACGGTCATGCCGCCACCCTGCCACCGGCTCCTCCGGGGCCGCACATGAGTACCGCCCCCGACCCCGGTCTGGGGGGACCGGGGAGGGGGGCGGTGATCAGGGGCCGCTCACGCGGCGGGCGGGCCTCAGCCCATGTGCGGGTAGCCGTACTCGGTCGGCGGGACCAGCGTCTCCTTGATGGCGCGGGTCAGCGTCCAGCGCATCAGGTTCTGCGGGGCGCCGGCCTTGTCGTTCGTGCCCGAGGCGCGGCCGCCGCCGAAGGGCTGCTGGCCGACGACGGCGCCGGTCGACTTGTCGTTGATGTAGAAGTTGCCCGCGGCGAAGCGGAGCTTCTCCATCGTGTACGCGGCGGCCGCGCGGTCGCCGGAGATGACCGAGCCGGTGAGGGCGTAGTCCGAGACCGACTCCATCTGGGTCAGCATCTCGTCGTACTTCTCGGCGGAGCTGTCGTCGTACACGTGGATCGCGAGGATCGGGCCGAAGTACTCGGCCTTGAAGACCTCGTTCTCCGGGTCGGAGCACTCGATGACGGTCGGGCGGACGAAGTAGCCCACCGAGTCGTCGTAGCTGCCGCCGGCGACGATCGTGCAGCTCGGGTCGGCCGCGGCACGGTCGATCGCGGCCTTGTTCTTGGCGAACGAACGCTCGTCGATGACGGCGCCGATGAAGTTCGACAGGTCGGTGACGTCACCCATGGTGATGCCGTCGACCTCCGCCGCGAACTCCTCCTTGAAGCCGTCGTTCCAGATGGACGCGGGGATGTACGCGCGCGAGGACGCGGAGCACTTCTGGCCCTGGAACTCGAAGGAGCCGCGGGTCAGCGCGGTCTTCAGGATCGCGCGGTCGGCGCTGGGGTGGGCGACGACGAAGTCCTTGCCGCCGGTCTCGCCGACGATCCGCGGGTACGAGCGGTACTTCTCGATGTTGTTGCCGACCGTCTTCCACAGGTGCTGGAAGGTCTTGGTCGAGCCGGTGAAGTGGATGCCGGCCAGGTCGCGGTGGTTCAGGGCCACCTCGGAGACGGCGATGCCGTCGCCGGTCACCAGGTTGATGACGCCCTTGGGCAGGCCGGCCTCCTCCAGGAGCTCCATGAGGAGCACGGCGGAGTGGGTCTGCGTCGGGGACGGCTTCCAGACCACCACGTTGCCCATGAGGGCGGGGGCGGTGGGCAGGTTGCCCGCGATGGCCGTGAAGTTGAACGGCGTGATCGCGTAGACGAAGCCCTCCAGCGGGCGGTGGTCCAGACGGTTCCACACACCCGGGGAGTTGGCCGGCGGCTGCTCGGCCAGGATCTGGCGGGCGTACGCCACGTTGAAGCGCCAGAAGTCGACGAGCTCGCACGGGGTGTCGATCTCGGCCTGCTGGGCGGTCTTCGACTGGCCGAGCATGGTGGACGCGGCCAGCGTCTCGCGCCACGGGCCGGCGAGCAGCTCGGCGGCGCGCAGGATGATCGCGGCGCGGTCGTCGAAGGCCATCGCGCGCCAGGCCGGGGCCGCGGCCAGGGCCGCGTCGATGGCGGCCTGGGCGTCCTGCTCGGTGGCGCCGCGGAAGGTGCCGATGACGGCCGCGTGGTTGTGCGGCTGGACGACCTTGAACTCCTCGCCGCCGCCGAGACGCTTCACGCCGCCGATGGTCATCGGCAGCTCGCGCGGGTTCTCGGCCAGCTCCTTGAGCTTGGTCTCCAGACGGGAGCGCTCGGGGGAACCGGGGGCGTAGCCGTGCACCGGCTCGTTGACGGGAGCGGGGACCTGGGTCACAGCGTCCATGAGTCTCGATACTCCTTGTGAGAGGTGGGCTCAGCCCTTGGTGAGGATGGAGCGGACGAAGAAGAGCAGGTTGGCCGGCTTCTCCGCGAGGCGGCGCATGAAGTAGCCGTACCAGTCGGTGCCGTAGGCCGTGTAGACGCGCATGCGGTGGCCCTCGGCGGCGAGCCGGTTCTGCTCCTCGGAGCGGATGCCGTACAGCATCTGGAACTCGTACTCGTCCAGCTTGCGGCCGGCACGGCGGGCCAGCTCCTGGCCGATGGAGATCAGGCGCGGGTCGTGCGAGCCGATCATCGGGTAGCCCTCGCCGTCCATCAGGATCTTCATGATCCGGACGTACGCCTTGTCGATCTCGGGCTTGTCCTGGATGGCGACCTCGGCGGGCTCCTTGTAGGCGCCCTTCACGATCCGCACGCGGGACCCGGCGGCGGCGAGGCGGCGGGCGTCCTCCTCGGTGCGGAAGAGGTAGGCCTGGATGACGCAGCCGGTCTGCGGGAAGTCCTTCCGCAGCTCCTCGTGGATGGCGAACATCGAGTCGAGGGTGGTGTGGTCCTCGGCGTCCAGGGTGACCGTGGTGCCGATCTCGGCGGCGGCCGCGACGACCGGGCGCACGTTGGAGAGGGCCAGCTCGTGGCCGTTCTCCAGGGACTGGCCGAACATCGACAGCTTGACGGACATCTCGGCGCGCTCGCCGAGGCCCAGCTCCTTGAGGCGGCCGATCAGCTCCAGGTAGGCGTCACGGGCGGCGTAGGACTGCTCGACGGTGGTGATGTCCTCACCGACGACGTCGAGGGTGACCTCCAGGCCGCGGGCGGCCAGGTCCTGGACGATCGGGACGACGTCGTCCACGCCCTCACCCGCGATGAAGCGCGCCACGACCTGCTTGGTCCCGGGCGCGGCCGACACGAAACGGCGCATCTTGTCGCTGCGCGACGCGGCGAGGATCACGGGACCCAGCACGGGGCACCTCCAAAGGGGCGAGGAAGAACAGGGCCATTACCGGACTCATGGGTACGAACCGGGAACAGCACGGAGAACCACCGTGAAACCTAAGGATCGCTCCGATCCTGCGCCATCTACAGCTGTCACGCATCCGTGAGCACACCCTCAGACATCTGTCTGAAGGCGGGGGTGGCGGGTGCGAGAATGGGCCCCGTGAAGGGCGATTACCAGGAGCTGGTGGACGAGATCTCGGCGCTGCTCGGCGCCCCGGCGACCCTGGAGAACCGGGACTTCGGGCTGATCGCCTTCGGCGCCCACGACAGCGACGACGACAGCGCCATGGACCCGGTGCGCACCCGCTCGATCCTGACCCGGCGCTCGACCCCGGCGGTCCGCGCCTGGTTCGAGGGCTTCGGCATCACCCGGGCCACCGGCCCCGTCCGCATCCCCGCCGCGCCGGACGCGGGCGTCTTCCGGGACCGGATCTGCCTCCCGGTACGCCATCGGGGTGTCGTCCTCGGCTACGTCTGGCTCCTGGACGCCGAGCCCGGCCCCTCGCACGAACGACTCACGGCCGCCATGGAGGTCGCCGCCAGGATCGGCGAGCTGCTCGCCGACGAGGAGCGGGCCGGCGCCGACCTCTCCCGCGAGCTGCGGGCCGTCCTCACGGCGGAGCGCGGCTGGCAGTACGACATGGCCGTCACCGCCCTCCGCACGGCCCTGGGCCCGGACGCGGACGGCCTCCACGCCCTCGTCTGCCTGGCCCCCTGGCCCGCCGAGGACACCCCCTCCCCCCGTACGGTCCCCGGCGCCGCCGCCCTCTGCACCCTCCCGTGGCAGGGCCCGGCCGGCCCCTACGCCACCGCCCCCGCCCGCGGCACCACCCCGGGCGGACCGGCCCACGGGGCCGAGCCGGCCTCCGGCACCGCGGCCCGGGGGGCCCGCCCGGCAGCCGGCGGCCCGGGCTCCGGACGCACCACGACGCCCGGTCACGCCCCGGCGGCCGACGGCCCGGCACCCGGCGCGGGGTACTCCCCCGGCCCCGGCCCGCAGCGGGCCCTGGCCGTGCTGGTACGGCTGCGGTCGGGCGACAACCTCTCCCCCGTGACCACCGCCGCGGGACGGCTGCGCGGGACGGCCGGGCCGACGGCGGTGGTCGGGATCGCCGCGCCCCGGCGGGGGCTCGGGGAGCTGGACCTCTGCTGGCGCGAGGCCTCGGCCGCCGCCCGCACCGCGCACGCCCAGCCCCGTTTCGGCCCGCTCGCCCACTGGTCGGAGCTCGGCGCGTACCGGCTGCTCACCGCCCTCCCGCCGGCCGAACCGGACCCGGCGGTACGGGCGCTGCTCGGCCCCTCGCACACGGAACTGGCCCGCACGGCCGAGGTGTTCCTCGACCACGCGGGCCAGGCGGGCCGCACGGCGGCGGCGCTGGGCATCCACCGGCAGACCCTCTACTACCGCCTCTCCCGGGTCGAACAGCTGACCGGGCTCGACCTGGACGCCGGCGAGGACCGCCTCCTGCTGCACATGGCGCTGAAGGCGGCCCGGCTCTGAGGGACCCGGCCGGTTCAGCCGGCCGGCACGGCGTCCCGCAGCTCCCACCACCGGGCGTCCCACCGCCAGCACCCCGCGGAGTCCCGCATGGCCCAGGTGTGCGTGAGCCGGCCCTCGTCGTCACCGAGGACGAGTTCGACGTGCCCGTTCCAGCGCGAGGTGCCGGTGAGCCTGGTGTAGGCGGCCGGCGGCGGCACGGGGAAGGGGCCGGAGTGCAGGCCGCCGGGCCGCAGGACGCAGCGGCCCCCCGCGAGGACGACCAGGGCCTCGTCGGGCAGCGGCACCACGGCGAGCACCGGACCGTCCTCGTCCGGCTCCCGCCGCCACCGGCCCGTGGCGGGCCCGGGGCTGCACCACACCGCGCCGGACCGGTCGACGGCGGCGAGACTGCCGCAGGCGACGCCCGGCCGCAGGGACACCAGTTCCCCGCGCGTGCCGGACACCGGCGTCCAGGGCGCCCACCCGTCGTCCCGCCGGTCCCGCTGCCAGCCGTGGCCGTCCCCGTCGACGGCGTACAGCCGGTGCGCGGTCCACGGCGCCCCGGTCGCGGCGATGTCCGTCAGCGGGGCCCCGCCGGGCGTCGGGACGGATTCCCACCCCGACCAGTCCTCGATCGGCTCGTAGGTCTCCGGGTCCACGGACAGCGCCCGCTGCCACAGCCGGCCGTCGCGGTCGAGGAGCCACAGGTGCTGCCGGTACGTCTCCGGGGCCCCGGCCGCCAGGGCGGCGGCGGGGCCGGGCGCGTCCATGCCGTGCCACTTGCTCCAGCCCGAGACGTTCCAGCCGTGGCACAGTCCGCGGGAGTCCGCCGCGAAGACCTCCAGGTGCGGGTCGCCGTAGGAGGCCGCCACGACCGCCGCGTACGGCAGCGGGCGGGTGCGCGGGAGCGGCACCGTCCCGGCCAGGTCCCGCAGCCGGCGCGCGGCCGCCCGCGCGGTGGGGCGGTCTGCGGGCTCGGCCGCCAGCAGCTCCCGCACCAGGTCGACCGCCCGCGGGTCCGTGCCGGAGGCCGTGAGCGCGTCCAGCAGCTCCCGGGCCAGCCGGGACGCCTCCTCGGCGCGCGGCTCGGCGACGTACGACGGCAGTCCGCCGAGCAGACACTGTCCGAGGACGACGCCCAGGGCCCACGCGTCGTCGGCCGGGCGCACCTCGCGCCGTCCCCCCGCGGGCGCCGCCAGCCGCTGCGGCGACATGTAGGACGGCGTCCCGCCCAGGTCGCGGGCGACGGTCTCCCGCAGGGCCGTGGCCACGTTGAAGTCCGCGATCTTCCACAGGCCGCGGCAGCGCACGATGTTGCCGGGCTTCAGGTCCGCGTGCACCAGGCCCCGGCCGTGCACGTGCTCCAGCGCCTCCGCCACGCCCGCGAGCGCCACGGCCGCGTCGTGGGAGGGCAGCGGCCCCACGGCGTCCAGGTGGTGGCCGAGCGAGCGGTCGCCCAGCTCCATCACCTGCACCAGGCAGCCGGCGAAGGGCCCTTCCGGGGCGATGAACGCGTCCACGTACGCCACCGCGTGCGGGCAGCCCATCAAGCGCTCCTGGACCCGGATCTCGTCCAGCGCCCGCCGGCGCTGCTCCGCGTCCCCCCGGGCGTGGTAGATCTTCACCGCCCGGTGCTCGACGTGGCCCTCCATCTCCGCCCGCACCCGCCGCGCCGGCAGCACCCGGGCGAAGTGCCCGCTGCCGAGCGGTGCGGTGTCGTCGACCAGCCACTCCCCCACCCGCGTCTCCGCCATTCCCGGAGTCTACGAGGGGCGTCCCGCCGACCGGGCCGGGTTCGCGGGATCGGGGGGCGCGCACGGGCCCCGCCGTCCGCGGCGACGGCGGGGCCCCTGGACAGCAGAGCACCCGGCCGCCGGACGGGGCCCCTCGCGGGGCGGTCGTCCGGGGACCGGGTGCGGGTCGGCCTCAGGGCCGGGTGGTGCGTCAGACCAGGTTGACCGAGCGGGCCGAGGTGGCGCCGATCTCCGTGGAGATCTCCGCGATGACGGCCGCCGGGACGGTGTCGTCGACGGTGAGCACGACCAGCGCCTCGCCGCCCTCCTCCGTACGGGAGACCTGCATGCCCGCGATGTTCAGACCGGCCTCGCCGAGGATCCGGCCGACGGTGCCGACGACGCCGGGACGGTCCTCGTAGCGCAGCACGACCATGTGGTCGGCGAGCGCGAGGTCCACGTCGTAGTCGCCGACGGCGACGATCTTCTGGAGGTGCTTGGGGCCGGCCAGGGTGCCGGAGACCGAGACCTCCTCACCGCTGGAGAGCGTGCCGCGCACGGTGACCATGTTGCGGTGGTCGGGCGACTCGGAGCTGGTGGTGAGGCGGACCTCGACACCGCGCTCCTGCGCGAAGAGCGGGGCGTTCACGTAGGACACGGTCTCGTCGACCACGTCCTCGAACACGCCCTTGAGCGCGGAGAGTTCGAGCACCTTGACGTCGTGCTGGGTGATCTCGCCGTACACCTCGACGTCGAGGCGGGCCGCGACCTCGCCCGCCAGGGCGGTGAAGATCCGGCCGAGCTTCTCGGCGAGCGGCAGGCCCGGCTTGACGTCCTCGGCGATGACGCCGCCCTGGACGTTGACCGCGTCCGGGACCAGCTCGCCGGCGAGCGCGAGGCGCACGGAGCGGGCGACGGCGATGCCGGCCTTCTCCTGGGCCTCGTCGGTGGAGGCGCCGAGGTGCGGGGTGCAGACGACCTGGTCGAGCTCGAAGAGCGGGGAGTCCGTGCAGGGCTCCTTGGCGTACACGTCGAGGCCGGCGCCGGCGACGCGGCCTTCCTTGAGGGCCGAGTACAGCGCGGCCTCGTCGACGATCCCGCCACGGGCGGCGTTGACGATGCGGACGCTCGGCTTGACCTTGTGCAGCGCCTCGTCACCGATGAGACCGAGGGTCTCGGGGGTCTTCGGCAGGTGGACGGTGATGAAGTCGGCGACCTCCAGGAGCTCGTCCAGGGCCAGCAGCTTCACCCCCATCTGGGCGGCGCGGGCCGGCTGTACGTAGGGGTCGTACGCGACGATCTTCATGCCGAAGGCGGACATCCGCTGGGCGACGAGGACGCCGATGCGGCCGAGGCCGACGACACCGAGGGTCTTCTCGCTGAGCTCGACGCCGGTGTACTTGTTCCGCTTCCACTCGCCGTTCTTCAGCGCCGTGTTGGCCTGCGGGATGTTGCGCGCGGTGGCGACCAGCAGACCGCAGGCGAGCTCGGCGGCGGTGACGATGTTGGAGGTCGGGGCGTTCACGACCATCACGCCCGCCTTGGTGGCGGCGGAGACGTCCACGTTGTCCAGACCGACACCGGCGCGGGCGACGACCCGCAGCTTCTTGGCGGCGGCGATGGCCTCCGCGTCGACCTTGGTGGCGGAGCGGATGAGGATGGCGTCGACGTCGGCGATCGCGGGGATCAGCTCGGCGCGGTCGGCGCCGTTGCAGTGCCGGATCTCGAAGTCCGGGCCCAGGGCGTCGACGGTGGCGGGCGACAGCTCTTCAGCGATGAGTACGACAGGTTTCGAGCTCACGTGAGTCCTCACAGAGGCAGTGCGGACGGCCGTCCCGACGGCCGCAGGCGGTGGAGGGGGCTTGCCGCGTGGAAGCGCACGACGCTGTGGGCCAGACGCGATGTTGTTGAGCAGTGTAGTGCCGCATCGGCGCACGTCGTACGCCTCGTTGGAAGGATCACCCGTCCGGGGTTGGACGGGCTGTCCAAGGAAGCGGCGCGGGGGGGGGCCGGGGGGGGGGGCGG
>NZ_JBHTST010000185.1:0-14136 GCF_042794995.1 Streptomyces sp. NPDC056503 | reverse complement strand
ACATGCCCCGCGACTACCGGCAGAAGCTCCTCGCCAAGGAACTCCGCTCCCGCCGCCCGGGGGGGGGGCCCCCCGGCCCCCGCGCCCGTCGGGTCGCGTCAGGGTGCCTCGTCCGCCCGGAAGGCCAGCATCGCCGTGTCGTCGCGGTGGTCCGAGAGGCCCTGGAGGATGCGGAGCAGGTCGGGGAGGGCCTGGCGGCGGCAGAGCGTGGCCTCGGCGGCCAGCCGGCGCTGGCCCTCGTCGATGGGGGCGGAGGGGGTCTCGATCAGGCCGTCGGTGTACAGCAGCAGGGTGTCACCAGGCCCCAGGACGTGGACGTGGGTCGTCCGGAGGTAGTCCGAGGCCACGCAGAGCGGCGGGTCCGCCGCGCCGGTGAGGTAGTCGGCGTCGCCGTCGGCCGGGACGACCAGGGGCGGCGGGTGGCCCGCGCTGGACCAGGCCAGCAGCCACGTGCCGTCCGCGCGGCGGCGCAGGGCCGCGTGCAGGGCGGTGGCCAGCGGGGCCGTGCCCAGGCCCGCGGAGACGTGGTCGAGCCGGGCCAGCACCGCGTCCGGCCGGGCGCCCGGACCGCCCGCGTAGGCCAGGGCCCGCAGCATGCTCCGCATCTGGCCCATCGCCGTCGCCGCCGTCAGGTCGTGGCCCGCCACGTCACCGATGTCGAGGACGAGCGTGTCGTCCGGGAGCGTGAAGGCGTCGTACCAGTCCCCGCCGATCTCCCCGCTGGGGCTGGCCGGCTGGTAGCGCGCGGCCAGCGTCCCGCCCCGGACCCGCGGCGGTTCGGTCAGGTGTGCCCGCTGGAGGCTCAGGGCGGTGCGCCGCGCCCGCTGGAGGTCGAGGACCTTGCGGATCGGGCGCTGGGCGTGGTGCAGCACCTCCCGCAGGAGTTCGGTCTCGGCCGGGCCGGGGAGGGGCGTGTCGCCGTTGCTGCTGGTCGCGGCGTAACCGAGCACCAGGTCGTCGACGATCAGCGGGATCAGGGTGAGGCTGGTGGCCGCCGACGCGTGCAGCCAGCGTTCGCTGACCGTCGGGATCAGGCCGGGCGGGACGGGAGTGCCGGGTTCCAGCCGGAAGGTGACGGGCTCGCGCCGGTTCAGGACCTCCCGGACCGCCTGCGTCACGGCCACCCGCTGGCCGCGCAGCGCGGGCGGGGCCGGCAGCCCCGGGCGGGTCGCCGACGCGATCCTCCGCGCCGTCACGCCGGCGTGTTCCGGCAGCGGCCACTCGTCGTGCGACAGCAGCAGGATCAGGCAGGCGTCGGTGAGCTCCGGCACCACCACCTTCACGACCTCGGCGAACGCCTCGTGCAGACTCGCCCCCGACACCGCCGCGACCTGGGCGAGCAGCCGCTCGCGCAGCCGGGTGCCCCAGGCGTCCTCGACGTCGGCGGTGGCCGCCACCCATTCGGTGATCCGGCCGTCCCGCAGGACCGGCACGGAGCGCGTGGTCATGTGCCGGTAGGAGCCGTCCTCCGCCCGCACCCGGAACGTCGCCTCGAACACCCGGGGCGGCCCGCCGTCGCTCCGGTCCCCGCCCGCCGCCCGCCGCCACGCCTCGCTCAGGCTCTCCCGGTCCCGCGGGTGGATGTGCGCGTACCAGCCCGCCTCGGCCCGTGGATGCCAGGGCGACCCCGTCAGCTGCTCCCAGCCCGGGACGATCTCCTCCATGGTCCCGTCGGGCCCCCTCACCCACACCATCTGCGAGATCGCCGAGACCAGCGCCTCGTACCGCTGGAGCGTGAGCGTCTCGGCCGTGGTGTCCATGGCCAGGACCAGGATCCCGGGCCCGTGGTCGGTGGTGACCGCGCTGCACGAGTACACGAAGTGCCGGGCCTGTCCCGGCGCCCCGGGGTCGATCCGCCGCTCACCGACGACCTGCCGGGCCCGCCCCGTGTTCTGTACGGAGTCCAGCACCGCGAGGAACCGGTGCCCGTCCGAGTCCGGGAAGGCGTCCCGCGCCGGCAGCCCGAGCCGGCGCGGTCCGAAGAGCCGGACGAACGCGGAGTTCGTGTAGATCAGCCGTGCCTCGGGCCCGGCGAGCACGGCCACGGCGGCGACGGTCCCGTCGAACATGCGCGGATCGACGGCGGGGCCGCCGGGGGCGCGGCCCGTACCGTCGCCCGGTCCGTTCCCGGGCGGGCCCGCCGCGGGGCCGTTCCGTCCGGGGCCGTCCGGGTCTCCCGTGGTTTCGCCGGCCTTCACGCTCCCATCATCAGGGCGCGGGGCGTTCCCGGCCCGCCGCGGTGCCGCCGGACGGTGGTGTCCGGCATGGTTGACGCGCGTCGACTCCGAGGGCCAGGCTTCCTCCCGACAGGTTCGCTGACAGATGCATGACATGTCCTGGCGTGCCCGCGCCGGGGCTCGTGTGCCCGTTGAGGTGGAGGCCCGCCCGATGCTCCTGAACAGCCGCGCTCCCGTTTCCCCCGTGTCCCGGCTCCTGCTCGCCCTCGTGCTGCTCGTCGCCGGTCTCGCCGGTGTCGTCGCCGGCGCGGGACCCGCCCGTGCCGACGGGTGCTACACCTGGTCGCGCACCCTCTCGCAGGGGGCGAGCGGCGCCGACGTCACCCAGCTCCAGATCCGCGTCGCGGGGTACCCCGGCTACGGCGGCGTCCTCGACATCGACGGCTCCTACGGCCCGGCCACCGCCGCCGCCGTGACGCGCTTCCAGTCCGCCTACGGACTCGCCGCGGACGGGGTCGCCGGACCCGCGACCTTCAGCAAGCTGTACGCCCTCCAGGACGACGACTGCACGCCGATCCACTTCACCTACGCCGAACTGAACAACTGCAACTCCACCTGGGCCGGCGGGGCCGTCAGCGCCGCCACGGCCAAGTCGAACGCCCTGCGCACGATGTGGAAGCTGGAGGCCCTCCGGCACGCCCTCGGCGACCAGTCCATCCGGGTGACGAGCGGCTTCCGCAGCACCTCCTGCAACGCGGCGGTCGGCGGTGCCACCTCCAGCCGGCACCTGTACGGCGACGCCGCCGACCTCGGCGCGGGACCGCACTCCCTCTGCCGGCTGGCCCAGCAGGCCCGCAACCACGGCTTCAACGGCATCCTCGGCCCGGGCTACCCCGGCCACTCCGACCACGCCCACGTCGACCACCGCCCGAGCCGCTACTGGTCCGCCTCCTCCTGCGGCATCTGAGCGGACCGCCCCGCGCCACCCCGCCGGTCCGGTCGCGCGTCCCCGCGCGTCCGGACCGGCGGCACGGGCGGACGATTCAGTACGTGGCGCCCACGTGTGCCAGCGCCTGCTTCAGGAGGACGCCGTGGCCGCCGGGCATCTCGCTCTGGACCGCCGCGGAGGCGGCTTCCCGGGGGGTGAACCACACCAGGTCGAGGGCGTCCTGGCGGGGGCGGCAGTCGCCGCTGACCGGGACGACGTAGGCGAGCGAGACGGCGTGCTGGCGGGGGTCGTGGAACGGGGTGATGCCGGCCGTCGGGAAGTACTCGGCGACCGTGAAGGGCTGGAGGGACGCGGGCACGCGGGGCAGGGCGACCGGGCCGAGGTCCTTCTCCAGGTGCCGCAGCAGGGCGTCCCGGACGCGCTCGTGGTGCATGACGCGCCCGGAGACGAGGGTGCGGTTGATGGTTCCGTCGGCGCCGATGCGGAGCAGCAGTCCGATGCTCGTGACCTCGCCGCTCTCGTCCACCCGTACGGGAACCGCGTCGACGTAGAGGATCGGCATCCGGGCGCGGGCCGTGCCGAGCTCGTCCGAGGTCATCCAGCCGGGCGTGGTCTCAGTCATGTCAGACATCGCCTGATCATACTTTCCGCCACGGCCGCGCGGCCCCGATTCCGGCATCCGCCGTTCGGGTGAGCTCCGCCGGGTGGCGCCGGACGGGCCCCTCTCCTTGGTCAAGGGGAGGGAAAATCCCGGGAATTGGTCTAGTCCAAGGCTGCTCCAGGTGGACAGGGGAAACGCGCGGCCACGCTCCCCATAGGTCTAGTCCAGTCTCCGTCAGGGCTGTTGACCCGCCTCCGCGCCGCCCCCTATTCCAGTACCCGGCACCTCGCCGGACCCCCACCCGGCGGGGGGCCTCCCGATCACCGTCCCCACCCCTGCCACCCCTCCCACCCCTCACACCCGTTGGGAATGACCGCACATGAGAAGCAAGCGCCCTCTGCGGGCCCTCCTCGCCGCCCTCACCACGGTCGTCGCGGCCGCCGGCCTGACCACCCTCGGCGGCGCCTCCGCCCAGGCCGCGACCCCGCTGCCGAACCGAGTGTTCGCCCCCTACTTCGAGGCGTGGACCGGCGAGAGCCCCGCCGCCCTCGCCGCCCAGTCGGGCACCAAGCACCTGACGATGGCCTTCCTCCAGACCGCCACGAAGGGCTCCTGCACGCCGTACTGGAACGGTGACACGAGCATGCCGATCGCCGAGTCCACCTTCGGCGCCGACATCAAGACCATGCAGGCCCGGGGCGGCGACGTCATCCCCTCCTTCGGCGGCTACACCGCCGACACCACCGGCACCGAGATCGCCGACAGCTGCACCGACGTCACCCGGATCGCCGACGCGTACGAGAAGGTCCTCACGACCTACGACGTCACCCGTCTCGACATGGACATCGAGGTCGACTCCCTCGACGACAGCGCCGGCATCGACCGCCGCAACAAGGCCATCAAGCTGCTCCAGGACCGGGCCGCCGCCTCCGGCCGGAAGCTGGAGATCTCCTACACCCTGCCGACCACCACCGGCGGCCTCGCGTCCAGCGGCCTCGCCGTGCTCCGGAACGCCGTCGCCAACGGCGCCCGCGTCGACGTCGTCAACCTCATGACGTTCGACTACTACGACAACGCCGTCCACGACATGGCCAAGGACACGCAGACCGCGACCCAGGGTCTCCGCGACCAGCTCGCCGCGCTCTACCCCGCCAAGACGGACCCCCAGCTGTGGGGCATGATCGGCATCACCGAGATGATCGGCGTCGACGACTTCGGCCCCGCCGAGACCTTCACCCTCGCCAACGCCCGCACGGTGTACGACTGGGCCGTCGCCAAGGGCGTCAACACCCTCTCCTTCTGGGCGCTCCAGCGCGACAACGGCGGCTGCCCCGGCGGCGCCGCCGCCGACCACTGCTCGGGCATCGCCCAGAACACCTGGGACTTCAGCAGGATCTTCGCCCCCTTCACCGGCGGCACCACCACCCCCACCGACGACTTCTCCGTCACCGCCGGCCCGGCGAGCGGCACCGTGACGGCCGGCTCCTCCGCCACCACCACCGTCGGCACCGCGGTCACCGCCGGCTCCGCCCAGTCGGTGAGCCTCTCCGCGTCCGGCCTCCCGGCCGGCGTCACCGCGAGCTTCAGCCCCGCCTCCGTCACCGCCGGCGGCTCCTCCACCCTGACGCTCGCCACCACCGCCTCCGCCGCCTCGGGGACGTACCGGATCACCGTCACCGCGTCCGGCCCCTCCGCCGCGCACACAGCGACCTACACCCTGACCGTCACCGGCGGGACCCCCCAGTGCACCGCCGCCCCCTGGGCCAAGGCGACCACCTACACCGGGGGCCAGCAGGTCTCCCACCAGGGCCACACCTGGAAGGCCAAGTGGTGGACGCTGGGCGATGAGCCCGGCACCACCGGCGAGTGGGGCGTCTGGCAGGACCTCGGCGCCTGCTGACCGGCACGCCAAGGGCGGCGGCCCCTCGCGGCCGCCGCCCGTCGCGTTCCGCGCCTCACTTGACCGACCCGGCCATCACCCCCTGCACGAAGTGCTTCTGGAAGGCGAAGAACACCACCAGCGGCACGACCAGGGAGAGGAACGCCCCCGGCGCGAGGACCCCGATGTTGCTGCCGAACTGCCGCATCTGCGACTGGAGCGCCACCGTCAGCGGCTGGGACTCGCCGTCCGCGAAGAGCAGTGCCACCAGCATGTCGTTCCACACCCACAGGAACTGGAAGATCGCCAGACTCGCGAGCGCCGGCCGCCCCAGCGGCAGCACCAGCCGCCGGAAGATGCGCCACTCCCCGCCGCCGTCGATGCGCGCCGCCTCCAGCATCTCCCGGGGGATCTCCGCGAAGAAGTTGCGCAGCAGGAAGACCCCGAACGGCAGGCCGTACGCCACGTGGAAGAGGACGACGCCGGCCACCGTCCCGAACAGCCCCACCGCCCCGAAGAGCTTGGCTACCGGCAGCAGCCCGATCTGCACCGGGACCACCAGCAGGCCGACGACCACGAGGAAGAGCGCGTCCCGGCCCGGGAACTCCAGCCAGGCGAAGGCGTAGCCGGCGAGCGCCGCCACCCCCACCACCAGGACGGTGGTGGGTACGGAGATCAGGACGGTGTTCCAGAACGCCTGGACGAGCCCCGAATCCTCCAGCAAGGCACGGTAGTTGTCGAAGGAGAGCTGCGACGGCTCGGTGATCGAGGTCCACCAGCCGCCCGAGGCGTTGTCCCGCTCCGAGCGCATCGAGGAGAGCAGCAGCCCGGCCAGCGGGGTGATCCAGACCAGGGCGACCAGGACGAGCAGCGCCTGCACCGCCGAACTCCCCAGCCACCGCGTGACCTTCGTGGTCCTCGTCACGAGCCCCCCTTCCGGAAGCGCCGGATGTTGAACACCATCGCCGGGACCACGAGCAGGAGCAGCAGCACGCTCAGCGCGCTGCCCAGCCCCTGGTCGTTGCCGCCGCCGAAGGAGACCAGCCACATCCGCGTGGCCAGCACGTTCGCCTCCTCCTGCACCGGGCCCGGGGCGATGACGTAGACGAGGTCGAAGACCTTCATCACGTTGATGACCAGCGTCACGAAGACGACCGTGAGGACGGGCGCGAGCAGCGGCACGGTGATCCGGCGGAAGATCTGCCGCTCACTCGCACCGTCCACCCGCGCGGCCTCCAGGACGTCACGGGGGAGGGCGGCGAGCCCCGCCCCGATCAGCACCATGGAGAAGCCGGTCCACACCCACAGGTAGGCGCCGATGATCGCCGGGGTGACGAGGGCCGGGCCGAGCCAGTCGACACCGCCGTACCCGGCGGCGAAGTTGGCGGCCGGCACCCGCAGCCGGTACGTCCCGTCGCCGAGCCCGTCGAGGCGGAAGGTGCCGTCGGCGGCCGTCCGCGCGGACGCCGCCACCGTCCCGTCCTCCCCGACCGCCTGGACGGTCATCCCGGGCAGCCCCTTCTCCCGGTCGTCGACGACCCCGGGCCGGCCGCCCGTCCCGGGCGTGAAGTCCAGGTACACGGTCCCGGACAGGCCGTCCGCCGCGGGCTCGGGGGCCCGGGCCGGTTCCGCCCGTCCCGGTACGGCTCCGGGCGCGACGCCCACGAAGGGCAGGACGGCGACGGCCCCGGGCCGCAGCCCCCCGGTCGTGTACCCCTTGGCCGGGTCACCGGTGAGCCCCCGGCCGTCCCGGGCGCGGGCGGTCGGGTAGGGGGACGGCTCGTCGAACGCGTCGTGGACGCCCACCACGACCGCGTTGAGGACGCCCCGGCCGGGATCCTGCTCGTAGGCGAGCCGGAAGACGATGCCCGCGGCGAGGAAGGACACCGCCATCGGCAGGAACAGCACGAGCTTGAACGCGGTGGCCCAGCGGACCCGCTCGGTGAGCACGGCCAGCACCAGACCGAGCCCGGTGAGCAGGACGGGGGCGACGACCACCCAGATCGCGCTGTTGCGCAGCGCCTTCAGGGTGGCCGGGTCCCGGACCATCTCCACGTAGTTGTCGGCGCCGACGAACCGGTCGCCGCTCGCGTCGAACAGGCTGCGGCCGACGGAGAAGACGACCGGATAGGCGACGAGCGCGCCGAGGAGCAGGAGCGCGGGGAGGGCGAAGGCGGCGCCGAGGAGCCGCTTCCTGCGCAGGGCGCGGCGCCGCGGGTCCGCCGCGGCGCGCGCCTTCGGCCGCCGGGCCGTGACGGACCCGCGGTCCGTGACGGACTTCCGGTCGGCGGCGGACTGCCGGTCCATGGCGGCCCGGCCTCAGTTCCCGTACGCCTTGGCCGCCGCGGCCTCCAGGGCGGCCGCGGTCCGCTTCGGGTCCGAGGGGTCGCGCAGGAAGTCCTGGAGGAGCTTCCACTCGCCGGCGCCCTTGGTGCCGCCGAAGGCGGCCGGCGCCTGGTCGGACATGTCGAAGCGGACGGCGTCGCCGGCGGCGACGAGCGAGGCGGCGGTGGCGCGGGCGGTGTCGTCCGCGTACGCCTCCGGCCTGACGTCCTTGTTGGGGGAGAGGAAGCCGCCGGCCCCGGCCCACACCTCGGCGGCCTCGGGGGTCGCGAGGAACTCCAGGAGCCTCATCCCGGCGTCCGCGTTCTTCGCGTCCTTGAGGACGACGGCCGCGTCACCGCCGCTGACCACGGGCGCCTTCCCCGAGCCGACCGGGGGGAACGGGAAGAACCTGGCGTCCTCGCCGGGCTTCCGGCCGAACTCGTCCCTGGCGACACCGCCGACGAAGTCGCCCTCGTACACGAGGGCGGCCTCGGGTTCGGGGCCGAAGACCTTCTCCACGGAGCCGGGGAAGTCGGTCCGCAGCGCCTCGGCGGCGCCGCCCGCGACCAGCCGCTGGTCCTTGAAGACCTCGGCGAGGGTGGTGAGGGCGGCGACGACGCTGGGGTCGGTCCACTTGAGTTCGTGGCGGGCGAGCAGGTCGTACTTCTCCGGTCCCGCCTGCGACAGGTAGACGTTCTCGAACCAGTCGGTGAGGGTCCAGCCGTCCTCGCCGGCGACGGCGAACGCGGGCAGGCCCGAGTCGGCGAGGGTCCGGCCCGCCGCGAGGAGTGCGTCCCAGCTCTTCGGCGCGGTCACCCCGGCCTGTTCCAGCGCGTCGGGGGCGTACCAGACGGTCGACTTGTGGGCGGCCTTGAAGTAGAGGCCGTAGAAGGCACCGTCGACCGTGCCGTACTCCTTCCAGACCGGCGCCAGGTTCCCGGTCGCGGTGGTGGTCGTCTTCTCGGAGAGCGGCTTCAGCCAGCCCGCCTCGGCGAACTGCCGGAGGACGCCCACCTGGGGGACGAGGACCACCTCGGGGGCGTTGCCGCCCTCGATCTTGCTGCCGACGAAGGTGGAGACGTTGTCGCCGGAGGGGACGAAGACGGTCTTGGCGCCGGTCTTCGCGCCGAAGGCGTCGAGGACCTTCTTGAAGTTCTTCTGCTCGCCGCCGGTCCACACGCCGGCGACGGTGACGGTCGTGCCGGCCAGTTCGCCGCCGGACTCGGGGCCCTCACCGCCGCCGCAGGCGGTGGCGGTGAGGGCCAGGGCGAGTACCGCGGAGAGCGCGCCCGCGGCGCGGAGGGTCGTGAGGGAGGGTCGTCGCATGGTCGTCCTTCCTTCGCTTCGATACCTTCATGTTAAGTACCGGCGGAGAAAGCATGTCAACCGTCGTGCCCCAACAGCCTTGTGGATCCGAAGAATTGAGTCACCATCATGGAGAACGGAAGATCTCCCTACCTAACGCGAAGGCAGCGGAGGGATCGCGGCCAGCTCGCGCGTCAGCCTCCGCACCCCCTCCTCCGGCGAGCACCGCAGCGCCAGCACGTCCTGCGCCACCGCCTGCACCGCCAGGCTCACCTGGTCGTACCGCGCGCTCTTCGGCCGCGGCACCGCCGCCAGCACGCTCTCCCGCAGGATCGGCAGGTACGGATGGGCCGCCACCAGCTCCGGATCCGTGTACAGCGAGGCCCGCACCGGCGGCAGCGAACCCCGCGTCAGCACCTGCCGCTGCACCCGCTCGCTCGTCAGGTACGCCAGGAAGTCGGCGGCCGTCGCGGGGTGCAGCGACCGGGCCGACACCGCCAGGTTCGAACCGCCGAGCACGCTCGTGCCCGGCCCGTACGGCCCCGGCAGCGGCGCCGCCTCGAACCGGCCCGCCACCGCCGACCCCGGCCGTGCCGCGTCCGCGTACACGTACGGCCAGTTCCGCAGGAACAGCAGCCGGCCCTCCTCGAAGGCCGCCTTCGACTCCTCCTCCTTGAACCGGAGCGCCTCCGCCGGGATCCACCCCTCCCGCACCCCGCCGGCCAGGAACGACAGCGCCGCCCGCGCCGCGTCCGAGTCGACCCCGACCCGCGCGCCCTCCTCGCGCAGCACCGTCCCGCCCGCCGACTGGATCGCCTCCGTGACGTTCACCGTCAGCCCCTCGTACGGCAGGAACTGCCCCGCGTAGCCCGCGAGTCCGTGCCGGGGCGCCAGCGTCCGGGCCAGCCGCGCCAGCTCCGCCCACGTCCGCGGCGGCCGCTCGCCCGCCGCGTCCAGCACGTCCTTCCGGTAGTAGAGCAACCCCGCGTTGGTCACGTACGGCACCGCGTACAGCCGGCCCCGGAACGTCGCCGTGTCCACCACCGGCGGCAGGAACGCCGCGAGGTCGAACCGCTCCCGGTCCAACGGCGCGACCAGCCCCGCCGCCGCGAACTCCGACGTCCACGCCACATCGATGTTCAGCACGTCGAACCGGCGGCTGCCGGACCGCAGTTCGCTCAGCATCTGCGCCCGCGTCTCGTCCGCCGAATCCGGCAGCTCGACCAGCGACACCGGCTCCGCCGGGTGCTCCGCGTTCCACTCCTCCACCAGGGGCGCCAGGTAGTCGGTGAGATCGCCCGCCGTCACGAAGGTCAGCGCGCCCCGGCCGCCGGCCGCCCCCGCCCCGCCCGCCGGCACGCCCCCGACACACCCCGCCAGCAGGACCGCCACGACCAGCGCGCCCCTCGACACGGACCGTACCCATCCCATGCGTACCTCCCGGCCACGGTGCCCCGCACGACGGTCCATCGTGGCAGGACACGGCGCGTGCCGCATCGGTGATACTGGTCCGGCGGACCCGGCGACCACCGGTCCACCGGCCCCCGGGCCGCCACCACCGGCCGGGAACGGCGCACGACACGGAAGGGGGAGCGCGTGCGGCAGCAGCTGCTGGCACTCCTCACCCGGGGCCCCGCCCACGGCTACGAGCTCAAGCAGGGCCTTGAACAACTCCTCGGCTCCGCCTACCCTCAGCCCAACGTCGGCCAGGTCTACGTGACCCTCGGCCGACTGGAGAAGAGCGGACTCATCGAGGGCGAGGACGTCGAACAGACGGGCCGCCCCAACAAGCGGATCTACCGCCTGACCGACGCCGGACGGGAGGCCGTCGTCGCGTGGTTCGAGGACACCGGCGACGAACCGCGGGTGCGCGACGGGTTCTTCATGAAACTCGCCCTCGCCCCCCTCTCCGGACTCGCCGACCCCATCGCCCTGATCAACAGACAGCGGCGCCGGCACCTCAACACCATGCGCAGCCTCTCCCGGCTCGCCGCCGCCGAGGACCGCGACAACAAGATCGCCCAACTCCTCATCGAGGGCGCCATGCTGCACCTCCAGGCCGACCTCGACTGGCTGGAGCGCTGTCAGGAGGAGCTCGAATGAGCACAGGGTCCGGTGTCCCGCCGGGCGCGATCGTGCACGCCGAGGGCCTGTCCAAGACCCACCGCGGCGACCGCGCCCCCGTCCACGCGGTCCGGGACGTCGACCTCACCGTCCGCCAGGGCGAGTTCGTCGCCGTCACCGGCCCCTCGGGGGCGGGCAAGTCCACCCTCCTCCACCTCGTCGGCGGCCTGGAACGCCCCGACAGCGGCCGCCTCTGGATCGGCGGCGAACGCGTCGACGGCTACGGAGAGGCCCGCTGGGCGGTCCTGCGGCGCCGCAGCGTCGGCATCGTCTTCCAGTTCTTCAACCTCGTCTCCCACCTCACCGTCGCCGACAACGTCGAACTCCCCGCCCTGCTCGCCGGAGCCTCGCCCCGCGCCGCCCGCACCGGCCGTGACGAACTCCTCGCCGAACTCGGCCTCCACGGACGGGAGAACGCCCTCCCCGGCGAACTCTCCGGCGGCGAACAGCAGCGCGTCGCCCTCGCCCGCGCCCTCGTCAACCAGCCCGCGCTCCTCCTCGCCGACGAACCCGCCGGCAGCCTCGACAGCAAGGGCACCCGCGACGTGCTGCGGCTCCTCGCCCGCTTCCACGCCCGCGGCCAGACCATCCTCATGGTCACCCACGACGCCCGGATGGCGAGCGCCGCCGACCGCGTCATCAGCTTCTTCGACGGCCGGATCGCCGACGACGCCACCCTCGACGACCCCGCCCCCTCCCGGCCGGGGGTGACCGGCGTACTCGACCTGAAGGACTGACCGGGAAGGAGCAGCCGAGCGACGGAGGAGACCGCATGCGGGCCACCTGGCGATGGGTCCACTCCGACCTCCGCACCCACCGGGGCGAAGCCCTCTTCGCCGTCCTCGCCAGCGCCGGCGTCATCGCCTCCCTCCTCCTCGCCGCCGCCCTCCTCGGCTACGCCGGCAGCCCCTGGCAGCGCGTCTTCAACCAGTCCCAGGGCAGCCACGTCTGGCTCCACGGCCGCGAAGGACGCGAGGGCTTCGACCCGTCCGCCCTCGCCCCGCTCGCCGCCCTCGACGAGGTCGCCGCCGTCTCCGGACCCTTCCGGACGGCCGCCGCCACCCTGGAGAGCGGCGGCACCCGCGCCGGAATCGCCCTGCGCGCCACCGGAGTCCGTCCGCCCGACACCGCCCGGCCGCTCCTCACCGCGGGCCACTGGCTCACCACCGGGACCCCGCTCGACCAGATCGTGCTGGAACGCACCCTCGCCCGCACCCTCTGGGCCGAACCCGGCGAGACCGTCACCGTCACCCTCGCCGGCCGCCACGGCCCCGCCACCCGCACCCTGTACGTCGCCGGCGTCGCCGAGACCGCCGAGCCCCGCTACCGCGCCGGGCAGGGCTCCGGCGTCGGCTGGGTCCTCCCCGACACCCTGGACCGCCTCGCCCCCGCCACCACCGGGCAGACCCTGGGGCTGCGCCTGAAGGACCCCGGCGACACCGACTACGCCGTCCAGCGCGCCGTCACCCTCCTCGGCGCCGAACGGATCGACCAGGTCACCAAATGGCAGCAGGCCAAGGCCGACTTCGGCGGCGACGACCGGCTCCTCGGCCAGATCCTCGCCGCCTTCGGCCTGGCCTCCCTCCTCGCCGCGGCCGTCGCCGTGGCCGGCGCGGTCCGCGCCCGGATCAGGGGACAGGCCGGCGACATCGCCGTCCTCAAGGCCGTCGGCTTCACTCCCGGCCAGGTGATCCGCGGCTTCCTCCTCCAGCACCTCGGCTTCGCCGTCGCCGGCGCGGCCCTCGGCACCGCCGCCACCCTCGCCTGCGGCCGCCGGCTCCCCGGCCGCGTCGGCGACGCCGTCGCCCTCTGGCCCCGCATGCCCGGCCACCGTGCCGCGGTCGTCGGCGTCCCCCTCGCCGCCGTCCTCCTCATCGCCGCCGCCACCGCCCTCGCCGCCTGGCGGGCCGGCCGCGTGCCCCCGGTCCCCGCCGCGCGCCAGGCCCACCCCGCCGCCCGGCCGCTGTCCGCCCTCGGCCGCCGCGCCCTCGGACCCCGTCTCTCCCCGGTCCTCGTCCTCGGCTGGCGCTCCGCCTTCACGGCGTCCGGCCGGGCCCGGGCCCTGGGCGCCACCGCCCGGCTCGCCCTCCCGATCGCCCTGATGACCGTGGCCCTCGTCGCCTGGTCGACCCTGGGCCAGTTCCGTACCGACCCCGCCGCCGTGGGCCGCGCCGCCGCCCTCACCGTACGCACCGGACAACCCCCGGCCACCGCCTCCTCCGAGGCCGCCCTGGAGGCCGTCCCGGGCGTCGCCGACGCCGTCCCCGGCGCCGAGTTCCTCGCCCTCGTCCCCGGACAGACCGGCACCATCACCCTGCGCGGCCTCGGCACCCCCGACGCGGCCTACCCCCACACGATCGCCGAGGGCCGGGCCCCGGCCGGACCCGACGAGGCGGTCGCCGGCCAGGGCCTCCTCGACCTCCTCGGCGTCCGGGTGGGGGAGTGGGTGCGGATGACCGTCGGCGGCCGCCCGCAGATCCTGCACCTCGTCGGCCGCAGCATCGAGCCCGACCACGGCGGCCGGGTCGTCTCCACCACCCTCGACACCCTGCGCGACGGCGCGCCCGGCCTCCGCCCCGCCTTCCACGCGCTCGTCCTGCGCCCGGGCGCCGACCCCCGGCAGGTCGCCGCCGCCGTCGCGACCGCCGTCGGCGCAGGAGACCGGCCGGGCGATCCCGCCGGACGACCGGCGGGCCCTGATGGCCTCGGTGAAGGCCCAGATGACGGAGCTGGCCTCGCTGATCGGCGACCTCCAGGAGCTGGCCCGCCCCGACAC
>NZ_JBHTST010000184.1:0-14162 GCF_042794995.1 Streptomyces sp. NPDC056503 | reverse complement strand
GTCCGGACGGGCCCCGGCCCCGGACCGCCCGGCACGCGCCGACGGGGTCAGGGCGTGCCGGTGTGGACCTGGAAGGCGGCCCGGCGGACCGCCTTGGCCAGGGCCGGGTCCGGGTGGGCGGCGGCGAGGGCCACGAGCACCTGGACGGTCCTCGGGTGGCCCACGGCCCTGACCTCCTCCAGGAGGGCGGGCACGGTGCCCTGGACGGCCGAGTCCAGGTGCCGCACCAGCAGCTCGCTCTCGCCGTGGTCGGCGACGGCGGCCGCGGTGTCCACCCAGAGCCAGGTCGCCTCCTCGCGGGTGAGGACCTCGGAGGCGTCGTCGGGGTCGGTGCCCTCGTACTCGGCGAGCCACAGCAGCGCGTACGGGCGCAGCGAGGGCTCGGCGACCACGGCGCGGACCTCCGCCTCGGCGGGGGCGCCGACGACCCGCAGCGCCTCGAAGGCGAGGCCGCGCAGCAGGGCGTCCTCGCCGCGCGCGGCGGCGAGCAGTTCGGCGACCGCGCCGGCCAGCGGGCGGGCGGCGAGCCACGCGCGGTACTCGTCCCGGGCCGGGCCCGGGGTGAGCCGGGCGCAGCCGCGGAGCATGTCGGCGGCGGACTGCTCGATGTTGCCGGCCGGGCTCTGCGCGGCCACGCAGATCTGCTCCAGCTTGACCCACACCGCCCAGTTGCCGAGCGGGGTCAGGGTCGCGTGACGTCCCTCCGGGCCGGCCTCCCCGTCCAGGGTGAGCGCGCCGACCTCGGCGAGGCCCTCCAGCGCCCAGTCGAGCAGGGCGGGCAGGCGCTCGGCGGGGGTGGCGGGCTGCGCGGGCGCGCCGTCGCCGGGGACCTCGCAGCGCTCCTCGCGGAGTTCGTCGACGCGCTGGCCCAGGAGGTCGAGCAGGACGGGGACGAGGACGGGGCCCTGGGAGAGCTGAAGCAGCGACAGGACCTGCGGCACCGCCTCCACGATCTCGGCGACCGCCCCCGGCGCGACGCCCTCCGGGGCCGGGTGGACCAGCGACCAGGCGTCGAGGAGCGCGACCCAGCCGCGGAGCACGGCGGAGTCGTCCCGGTCCCAGGCCTGGAGCCGCCAGCCGGGGCGGACGGTGGCGCCGTGCAGTTCGACCAGGCCGGCGAGCCGGGCGCGGTCCCAGCCGGCGCGGACCCGATCCGGTGTCAGGTCGAGGGCGGCGGCGGCCTGTTCGGCGGCGGTCGCGCTCGGAGCGGAAAGGGAAGCGGAAGCGGATCCGGAGGCCGGCTGGGCCGTGGCCGCGCGCAGACCCGGCTGCGGCCCGCGCGGGGTGGCCGCCCAGCGGGCGATCCGTACGGCGTCGGCGAGGACGAGCCTGGCCTGGCGGGCCAGCTCCGCGCGGGGCGGGGTGCCCTCGGGCGGCCTCGGGGCGGGCCGGGTGCGACGCGTGGTCGCGGCCCGCCGGGCGGTGGTCAGCGAGCGCGGACGGACGAGGCGGAGTCTGGAGTTGCGCGCCAATGGTTCATCGGGCTTTCGAGACGTCACGGGGGCAGTCTTCCCGCTGACGGCCCGAAAGCCCAATCGGAATCCGCCACGCCGTCGTGAGCGGGGCGCCGTCGGCGCGGGCCACGCCCTCCGCGGGTGCCGCGTCCCGCGTTCCGCGCCGGACGCCGGTGGCGCCGGCGGGGCGCTACATGAGGGGGGTCAGGTAGCGGCGCAGGGCTTCCTCGTAGCGGAGGGGGTCGGCGTTCCACATGGCGGTGTGGGGGGCCTGGCGGACCGGGAGGAGGGTGACCAGGTCGGGGCGGCGGGCGGCCAGTTCGACGGACGGCTCCCAGGGGGAGATCGTGTCGTCGGGGCCGTGTGCCAGGAGGACCGGGACGCGGAGGTTCTCCGTGTGGTCGGGGTGCGGGCCGGTGCGGCCGAGGGCGGCGCGGACGGCGAGCGGGACCAGCGGGCCCGGGACGCCCCGGGCGACGGCGAGGTTGCGGACGGTGGACTCCCAGTCGAGGACCGGGGAGTCCAGGACCAGGCCGGAGACGCGGTCGCGCACCCCCGACTCCGCCGCCGCGCGCAGCGCCATCGTCGCGCCGGTGCCCCAGCCGTGCAGGACGATCTTGGTGGCACCGCGCCGGACCGCGTACCGCAGGACCGCGTCGACGTCGCGCCACTCGGTGTCGCCGAGCTGGGCGAGGCCGTCCGCGGGCGCGGGGGCGCCCCGGTCGCCCCGGTAGGCGGGGACGAGGACCGGGACGCGGCGTCGGGCGTAGAAGGGGACGAGGTTCAGCGCGTGCTCGCGGCCGGCGCCGAGGCCGTGCAGGGCCACGACCCAGGTGGAGCGCGGGCCCGTGACCAGCCAGGCGGGAAGCGGGCCGAGCTCGCCGGGGATCTCGACGTCCTCGTGGGGCAGGCCCAGGGCCGTCTCCGGGGTGCCGGTGTGCAGCTGGGGGGTCAGGCGGACCCGGCTGCCGGGGCCCAGCGCGCCGCGTTCGACGCGTTCGAGGCGGCGGACGACGGTGTCGGCGGTGTGCGGGACGCGGTCGAGGACCGGTCCGGTGACCGCGTGCAGGCCGGGCGCCGTCATCCCGTACGTACCGGGGCGCAGCGAGGCGAGGCTGCGGGTGAGGGTGACCCGCTCGGGTCCCGTGGCGTGCACGGTGAGCTTGGGGTCGCCGGGGAGGGGGCGACCGGAGGCCGCCTTGAGGGCGACGTCGCTGGCGTGACGGCCGGCCGCAACCGCGGCCGCGCCGAGACCGATCAGGGTGGTGACGGCCGCTGCCGTCGCTGTAGCCGGGCGCACGTCCCCAGTCTCGGGAGCCGGTGCGGAGCGCGCCACCGGGCCGGGGCCAGGAGGGTGCCCGCGAGGCCCGGCGCGGGGTCGCCCCTGGGGGTGACGAGGGTCTCCTCGCGGGGTGGTCCGTGGGGATGAAGTCGTCCACGGGGTGGAACGCGGGGATCGGGCGTATGCGGGGGTGGGTCCGGTGTGTCCCGCGTGGGGCGGGATTACCCGTGGTTGCGGGGTGACCGGATGGTGGACAGAGAGGCGTCCCGGAGGCTAAGCGGAATCTCACGACACCGGTTCGGGACACCGTGATGCCCCACCCAGTTCACCTTCCGTTCACTCAGGTTGCCTACGTTCGACGAGCCACTGACGTCAAACGATTGCCTGGGTAAATGGAACACATCACGCTGCTGCTCGCCATTGTGGTCGTGACAGCTCTAGTGTTCGATTTCACGAACGGTTTCCACGACACCGCCAACGCGATGGCCACGACCATCTCGACCGGGGCCCTCAAGCCCAAGACGGCGGTGGCCATGTCCGCCGTGCTGAACCTGGTCGGCGCCTTCCTGTCCGTCGAGGTCGCCAAGACGATCTCCGGCGGGATCATCAACGAAGAGGGCATCCGCACCGAAGTGATCTTCGCGGCCCTCGTCGGCGCCATCCTGTGGAATCTGCTGACCTGGCTCCTGGGCCTGCCGTCCAGCTCCTCCCACGCCCTCTTCGGCGGCCTCATCGGCGCCGCGGTCATGTCGGCCGGCTGGTCGGCCGTGAACGGCTCCACCATCGTCACCAAGGTCCTCATCCCGGCCGTGGCGGCGCCCCTCGTCGCCGGTCTCGCCGCGATGGCCGCGACCAAGCTGACGTACAAGATCAAGGCCGACCCGAAGGCCAGGGCGACCGCCAAGGGCTACCGCGCCGGCCAGATCGCCTCCGCCGGTCTCGTCTCCCTCGCCCACGGCACCAACGACGCTCAGAAGACGATGGGCATCATCACCCTCGCCCTGGTCACCCAGGGTGTCGTCGCCCCCGGCTCGAACCCCCCGATGTGGGTCATCGTCTCGGCCGGCATGGCGATCGCGCTCGGCACCTACCTCGGCGGCTGGCGCATCATCCGCACCATGGGCAAGGGCCTCACCGACCTCCAGCCGCAGCAGGGCTTCGCCGCCCAGACCAGCGCCGCGACCGTCATCCTGGCCTCCTCGCACCTCGGCTTCTCCCTCTCCACCACCCAGTCCTGCTCGGGTGCCGTGATGGGCGCGGGCCTCGGCCGCAAGGGCGGTGTCGTCCGCTGGTCGACCGCCACCCGGATGTTCGTCGCCTGGGGCCTGACCCTCCCGGCCGCCGGCCTCGTCGGCGCCGCCGCCGAGTTCCTCACCAAGCAGGGCACCTGGGGCATCGCCGTCACCGCGGCCCTCCTGATCGGCGGCTCGGCCGTGATCTGGGTGCTCTCCCGCCGCCAGCCGGTCGACCACCACAACGTCACCGCCGACGACCTGGGCGACGACTCCGACTCCGGCACCCCCGGTGTGGTGACCACGGCCATCGCGGCCGTCACCCCGCCGCCGCCGGCCGGCTCCGTCGCCGCGGTCGCCGACGACGGCCTCAAGACCACCATCCCCGCGCCGGGCCCGAACGACCCCGCCGCTCCCCCGGCCCCCGCCGCCGCGGTCTGAGACCCCTAAGGAAACGGGAACCAAGCCATGAAGATCGACTGGGCAGCTCTCGGCTCCGTCTTCGGAGTCAGCCTCGTGGCGACCGTCGCCCTCGTGGGCCTCTTCACCCTCGGGATCGTCGGCCTCGGCAAGCAGGAGAAGGCCGCGGCCTCGGGCGGCTCCGCCGCCCTCGCCCGCACCGGCGCCTACGCCTGCTTCGCGCTCTGCGCGGCCGCCGTCGCGTACGGCATCTATCTGATCGTGGCCTGACCCACGGAACACGAGGGCCGGGTCCGCACCTCTCCGAGGGCGGGCCCGGCCCTCGTGTCTGTGGTGCTCCGCACAGTGACCCGTCGCAGGTCAAGGGTGAGTTGACGGCCCTTCGCGGGGCGTGGTGGACTGCCGGGGCCAATACGGCGGCAATGGAGAGGAAGCCCGGTGCGATTCCGGCGCGGTCCCGCCACTGTGACCGGCCCCAGCCATCAGCGCGGGCCGGGAGTCAGGAACTCTCGCCGCCGGTCACGTCGACCCAGGGCGCGGACCCTGAGTGAGGACACGCCGCCATGCCCGGCCGCACCCCCGTGGCTTCCCGAGCCACCGCAGTCTTCGCGTACGGAGCGGCCGCCGGCCTCGCCGTCGACCTGGTCCTCGGCGATCCCCGCCGCGGCCACCCCGTCGCCGCCTTCGGGCGGGCCGCCGCCGCCGTCGAGAAGCGCCTCTGGCGCGACCACCGGGGCCGGGGCGCCCTGCACACCGCCGTCTGCGCGGGCGGCGCCGTCGCCGCCGGCGCACTGGCCGCCCGCGCGGTCCGGGGCAGCCGTACCGCCTCCGCCGCGCTGACCGCCGCCTCGGTGTGGGCCGTGGTCGGCGGTACCACCCTGGGCCGGGAGGCCCGGGCCATCGGCGGGGCGCTCGCCGCCGGCGACCTGGAGGTCGCCCGGGAGCGGATGCCCCACCTCGTGGGGCGCGACCCGGAGTCCCTGGACGGGCCCGCGATGGCCCGCGCGGTCGTCGAGTCCGTCGCCGAGAACACCTCCGACGCCGTCGTCGGCGCCCTCGTCTGGGGCGCGGTCGCGGGCGTGCCGGGGCTGCTCGGCTTCCGGGCCGTCAACACCCTGGACGCCATGGTCGGCCACCGCTCCCCCCGCTACCGGCGCTACGGCTGGGCCTCCGCCCGCCTCGACGACCTGGCCGGCTGGCCCGGAGCCCGGCTCACCGCCGCGCTCGCCGCCGCGGCGGGCGCCGTGGACGGGGATCCGCGCGGAGCCGTACGGGCCTGGCGGGCGGACGCCGGCCGGCACCCCAGCCCCAACGCCGGACCCGTCGAGGCGGCGTTCGCGGGCGCGCTCGGGGTACGGCTCGGGGGGACGCTCTCGTACGGCGGACGGGTCGAGCACCGGCCCGTCCTCAACGGCGGGGGGCGGCCCGTCGAGGTCGCCGACATCGACCGGGCCGTCCGGCTCTCCCGCCGGGTGACCTGGCTGACCCTGGCCGCCTGTGTGGGCGGCCGGATCCTGACGGACACGGTGAAGCGGAGGACGAAGTGAGGGGTGGGGGGCTGCTCGTCGCCGGGACGACCTCCGACGCGGGCAAGAGCGTCGTCACGGCGGGCATCTGCCGGTGGCTGGTCCGGCAGGGCGTGAAGGTGGCGCCGTTCAAGGGGCAGAACATGTCCCTCAACTCCTTCGTGACGAGGGAGGGCGCCGAGATCGGCCGCGCCCAGGCCATGCAGGCGCAGGCCGCGCGCGTCGAGCCGACCGCGCTGATGAACCCGGTGCTGCTCAAGCCGGGCGGCGACCGGTCCAGCCAGGTCGTGCTGATGGGGAAGCCGGTGGGCGAGATGAGCGCGCGCGGCTACCACGGGGGGCGGCAGCAGACGCTCTTCGAACCGGTGCTCGCCTGCCTGGAGGAGCTGCGGGCCACGCACGACGCGGTGATCTGCGAAGGCGCCGGCAGTCCGGCCGAGATCAACCTGCGGCGGACCGACATCGTCAACATGGGCGTCGCGCGGGCCGCGCGGCTGCCGGTGCTCGTGGTCGGCGACATCGACCGGGGCGGGGTCTTCGCCCAGTTCTTCGGCACGACGGCGCTGCTCGCGCCCGAGGACCAGGAGCTGATCGCCGGATACCTGGTGAACAAGTTCCGCGGCGACGTCACCCTGCTCGAACCCGGGCTCGACATGCTGCACGGGCTGACCGGGCGCCGGACGTTCGGCGTGCTGCCGTACGCGCACGGGCTCGGGATCGACGAGGAGGACGGGCTGCGGGTCTCGCTGCGGGGCACCGTCCGGGAGTCCGTCGTCGCCCCGCCGCTCGGGGCGGACGTGCTGCGGGTCGCGGTGTGCGCCGTACCGCTGATGTCGAACTTCACCGACGTGGACGCGCTGGCGGCCGAGCCGGGCGTGATCGTGCGGTTCGTGGACCGCCCGGAGGAGCTGGCCGACGCGGACCTCGTGGTCGTGCCGGGCACGCGCGGGACGGTCAAGGCGCTGGCGTGGCTGCGCGAGCGGGGGCTCGCGGACGCGCTGGCCCGGCGGGCCGCGGAAGGGCGTCCCGTCCTCGGGATCTGCGGCGGCTTCCAGGCGCTCGGCGAGCACATCGAGGACGAGGTCGAGTCGCGGGCGGGCGCCGTGGAGGGGCTCGGTCTGCTGCCCGTACGGGTCCGGTTCGCGCGCGAGAAGACCCTCGCCCGGCCGGTCGGCGAGGCGCTCGGGGAGCGGGTCGAGGGGTACGAGATCCACCACGGCGTGGCGGAGGTGCTCGGCGGGGAGGCGTTCCTCGACGGGTGCCGGGTCGGGGCGGTCTGGGGCACCCACTGGCACGGCTCCCTGGAGAGCGACGGCTTCCGGCGCGCGTTCCTGCGCGAGGTGGCGGCGGCGGCCGGGCAAGCCTTCGTCCCCGCGCCCGACACCTCGTTCGGCGCGCTGCGGGAGGAACAGCTGGACCGGCTCGGCGACCTCGTCGAGGAGCACGCGGACACGGACGCGCTGCTGCGGCTCATCGAGGAGGGGGCTCCGAAGGGGCTGCCCTTCGTGCCGCCGGGCGCGCCGTGAGCGGCGCGCGGGAGGAAGGCGCGGCGCCGGCCCGCCGCGCGGGGGCCGCGCCCGGCCTCCGGCCGGGCCGCGGTTCCCGCCCGCACCACCGGTGCGGCCGGGGAGGTCACCCGCGGGTGGCTCCGGTGGGCGGTCGCGCGCCGTCGGCGGCCGACAGTCAACTTCATGGGAGGAACCCTCGATGAGCACCCGCTTTCCGTTCACCGCCGTCGTCGGCATGGACGACCTGCGGCTCGCGCTGCTGCTGAACGCCGTCTCGCCGGCCGTGGGCGGCGTGCTCGTGCGCGGCGAGAAGGGGACCGCCAAGTCCACCGCCGTGCGGGCGCTCGCCGAGCTGTTGCCCGACGTGCCCGTCGTCGCCGGGTGCCGGTTCAGCTGTGACCCGGCCGCGCCCGATCCCGGGTGCCCGGACGGGCCGCACGGGGACGGAGGGGCGGACGCGCGGGCCGCGCGGATGGTGGAGCTGCCGGTCGGCGCGTCCGAGGACCGGCTCGTCGGGTCGCTCGACATCGAGAAGGCGCTCGCCGACGGCGTGAAGGCCTTCGAGCCCGGGCTGCTCGCCGCCGCCCATCGGGGCATCCTCTACGTCGACGAGGTCAACCTCCTCTCCGACCATCTGATCGACCATCTGCTCGACGCCGCCGCCATGGGCGCGTCGCACGTCGAGCGCGAGGGCGTCTCCGTGCGGCACGCCGCCCGGTTCCTGCTCGTCGGGACGATGAACCCGGAGGAGGGCGAGCTGCGGCCGCAGCTGCTCGACCGGTTCGGGCTGACCGTGGAGGTCGCCGCCTCCCGCGATCCGCAGGAGCGGGTCGAGGTGGTGCGGCGCAGGCTCGCGTTCGAGGACGATCCGGTCGGGTTCGCCGGGCGGTGGGCCGGGGAGGAGGCCGCGCTGCGGGAGCGGATCGTCGCCGCGCGCGGGCTGCTGCCCCGGGTGGTGCTCGGCGACGGCGCGCTGCTCCAGATCGCGGCCACCTGCGCCGCGTTCGAGGTCGACGGCATGCGGGCCGACATCGTCATGGCCCGGACCGCGACCGCGCTCGCCGCCTGGGCGGGCCGGGACGAGGTCACCTCCGAGGACGTGCGGCAGGCCGCGCTGCTCGCGCTGCCGCACCGGCGGCGGCGCAATCCCTTCGACGCGCCGGGGATCGACGAGGAGAAGCTCGACGAGACCCTGGAGCGGTTCAAGGGCGACGAGACCGGTCCCGAGGACGATCCGGATCCCGACCCGGGGCCGGACGGGCCCGGGGACGGCGGTCCCGGCGGAGGGGTGCCGCCGCAGGGCGGCGAGGGGCCCGCGCCCGAGGCCGAGGGCGTACCGGAGGAGGCGTCCGGGCCCGAGGCCGACGGCGTACCGGAGGAGGCCGGGCCCTCCCCGGCACCCGCGCCGCGGGGTGCCGCCGGCGAGCGGGCCGCCGTGAAGGCCGCCGAGCCGTTCCGTACGCGGATGCTGTCCGTGCCCGGGCTCGGCGAGGGGGCCGCCGGGCGGCGGTCCCGGGCGCGGACCGAGCACGGGCGGACCACCGGGGCCACCCGGCCCCGGGGCGCGCTGACCAAGCTGCACCTGTCCGCGACCGTACGGGCCGCCGCCCCCCACCAGCGGGCGCGCGGGCGGTCCGGCGCGGGGCTCGTGGTGCGCCGGGACGACCTGCGGCAGGCGGTGCGGGAGGGGCGCGAGGGGAACCTGGTGCTGTTCCTCGTGGACGCCTCCGGGTCGATGGCGGCGCGCAAGCGGATGGGCGCCGTCAAGGGCGCCGTGCTGTCGCTGCTGCTCGACGCCTACCAGCGGCGCGACAAGGTCGGGCTGATCACCTTCCGGGGCCGGGGCGCCGAGCTGGCGCTGCCCCCGACGTCCTCCGTGGACGCGGCCGCCGCCCGGCTGGAGGAGCTGCCGACCGGAGGGCGCACGCCCCTGTCCGCCGGGCTGCTGAAGGCCCATGACGTGCTGCGGGTGGAGCGGCTGCGGGACCCCTCGCGCCGGCCCCTGCTCGTCGTCGTGACCGACGGGCGGGCGACCGGCGGCGGGCCCGACCCGGTGGGCCTCGCCGCGCGGGCCGCGCGGCTGCACGCCGCCGACGGCACCGCGAGCGTCGTCGTGGACTGCGAGGCGGGCCCGGTGCGGCTCGGTCTCGCCGGGAGCCTCGCCCGCGATCTGGGCGGGACCGCCGTCACCCTGGACGAGTTGCGCGCCGACGCGATCGCCGGGCTCGTACGAGAAACGCAAGTCAACCGTTCTGTCAGGAGGGCCGCTTAATGCCGCAGGGACAGCCGACCGTCGTGCCCGACGACGGCCTCACGACCCGTCAGCGCCGCAACCGGGCGCTGGTGATGGTGCACACGGGCGTCGGCAAGGGGAAGTCGACGGCCGCCTTCGGGATGGCGCTGCGCGCCTGGAACCAGGGCTGGCCGATCGGGGTGTTCCAGTTCGTGAAGTCCGCCAAGTGGAAGGTCGGCGAGGAGAACGCCCTCAAGGCGCTCGGCGAGACCGGCAAGGGCGGCACCGTCACCTGGAACAAGATGGGCGAGGGCTGGTCCTGGATCCAGCGCGAGGTCGCCGACGGCGAGCAGTCCCACGAGGACAAGGCGCGCGAGGGCTGGGAGCAGGTCAAGCGGGACCTGGCCGAGGAGAGGTACAAGTTCTACGTCCTCGACGAGTTCGCGTACCTGCTCCACTGGGGCTGGATCGACGTCAAGGAGGTCGTCGAGGTGCTGCGGGACCGTCCGGGTCATCAGCACGTCGTGATCACCGGGCGCAACGCGCCGCAGGAGCTGGTGGACTTCGCCGACCTCGTCACCGACATGTCCAAGGTCAAGCACCCGATGGACGCCGGTCAGAAGGGCCAGCGGGGCATCGAGTGGTAGCACGTCTCGTCATCGCGGCCCCGTCCTCGGGCGCCGGCAAGACCACGGTGGCGACCGGCCTGATGGCCGCGTTCGCCTCCCGTGGGCTCGCCGTCTCCCCGCACAAGGTGGGGCCCGACTACATCGACCCGGGCTACCACGCGCTCGCCACCGGCCGGCCGGGCCGCAACCTCGACGCGTACATGTGCGGTACGGAGCGGGTCGCGCCGCTCTTCGCGCACGGCGCGCGGGGCTGCGACCTGGCCGTGGTCGAGGGCGTGATGGGGCTGTACGACGGCGCCGCCGGCCAGGGCGAGCTCGCCTCCACCGCGCAGGTGGCGAAGCTGCTGCGGGCGCCGGTGGTGCTGGTCGTCGACGCCTCGTCGCAGTCGCGGTCGGTGGCGGCGCTGGTGCACGGCTTCGCCGCCTGGGACCCCGAGGTGCGGCTCGGCGGGGTGATCCTCAACAAGGTCGCCAGCGACCGGCACGAGGCGCTGCTGCGGGAGGCCCTGGAGGAGTCGGGGGTGCCGGTGCTGGGGGTGCTGCGGCGGGCCCCCGCGGTGGCCACGCCGTCACGGCACCTGGGGCTGATCCCGGTCGCCGAGCGGCAGGCGCAGGCCGTGGAGGCGGTGGCCGCGCAGGCGGAGCAGGTGCTTGCCGGGTGCGACCTGGAGGGGCTGCTGGCGCTGGCCCGGTCGGCGCCGCCGCTGGACGCGACGGCGTGGAGCCCGTCCGTCGTGGCGCCCCGGGCGGGGCGCCGGCCGGTCGTCGCCGTCGCCGGCGGGGCCGCGTTCACGTTCTCGTACGCCGAGCACGCGGAGCTCCTCACCGCCGCCGGCGCCGAGGTCGTGACCTTCGACCCGCTGCGGGACGAGGCCCTTCCCGAGGGCACGTCCGGGCTCGTCGTCGGGGGCGGGTTCCCCGAGATGTACGCGGCGGAGCTCGCCGCCAACGAGCCGCTGCGGAAGGCCGTGGCCGAGCTGGCCGGGAGCGGTGCGCCGGTCGCGGCCGAGTGCGCCGGACTGCTGTACCTGGCGCGGTCGCTGGACGGGACGCCCATGTGCGGCGTGCTCGACGCGGACGCGCGGATGTCGGAGCGGCTGACGCTCGGGTACCGGGACGCCGTCGCCGTCGGCGACAGCGTCCTCGCGCCCGCCGGGGCGCGGCTGCGGGGGCACGAGTTCCACCGGACGGTGATCGAGCCGGGCGCCGGGGCGACCCCGGCCTGGGGGCTGCGGCAGCCGGAGCCCCGGGTGGAGGGCTTCGTGCGGGGCGGGGTGCACGCGAGCTACGTGCACACCCACTGGGCGGGGGCCCCCGAGGTCGCCGCGCGGTTCGTCGGGCACTGCGGGTGAGCTCAGCCGCCGGAGAGGCCCACCACGAGCCAGATGAAGCCGACGCCCGCGACCGTGCAGAGCAGGGTGGTGCGGGCGGGGTGGTCGTGGTGGGCCTCGGGCAGGATCTCGGCGGCGGCGAGGTAGAGCAGGGCGCCGCCGAAGAAGCCGAGATAGCTGCCGAGCAGTTCCTCCGGAAGGGTGAGGAGCGTGGCGAGGCCGGCGCCGGCGACGGGGGCGAGCGCGTCGGCGACGAGCATCGCGAGGGCCTTCCGGCGCTCGTTCCCGTACAGGCTGGTGAGCGTGTACGTGTTGAAGCCGTCGGCGAAGTCGTGGGTGACGACGGCGAGCGCGACGGTGGCGCCCATGCCGCCGCCGACCTGGAAGGCGGCACCGAGCGCGATGCCGTCCATGAGGCTGTGCAGCACCATGGCGCCGGCGGCCACGAGCCCGACCTGCGGGGTCCGCTCATCCGCCTTCCGCCCCGTCTCGGCGCCGTGGGCGGCGCGACGGGTGGCGAGGAGGCGTTCCACCACGTGGGCGAAGAGGAAGCCGCCGACGAAGAGCAGCAGGGCCTGGGGAACGCCGAAGACCTCTTCCCCGGCGGCCTCCAGGGCCTCGGGCAGCAGGTCGAGTCCGACGACGCCGAGCATGAGCCCGCCCGCGAGTCCGAGGACGAGGTGCCGGCGGTCGGTGACGCGCTGCGCGACCCAGCCGCCGAAGAGCGTCATCAGGAACGCGCCGAGCGCGACGAGCACAGCCATGGCCCCTTGGTAGCGGATCGGGGGGCGGGTCTGCACATCGGCGTGGGCGTCCGCTCGGGCGCGGCGGAGGACGAGGTCCTGGCGCTGGTCCTGGAGGCGCTCCGGGAGGCGGGGATCGCCGGGACGGCGCCCACGGGAGCGGGGATCGCGCCCGGACCCGGGGGGCGGTACGCGCGGGGGGCGGGGTTCGCCGGAGCGGGGGGGTACGCGCGCGTGGCGGGGTTCGCGACGCTGGACGCGCGTGTGGCGGAGCCGGGGATCGTGGCGGCGGCGGAGCGGCTCGGGGTGCCGGTGACGGGCTTCGCGGCGGAGGAGCTGGCCGGGGTGGCGGTGCCGCATCCGTCCGAGGTGCCGCTGGCGGCGACGGGGACGGCGTCGGTCGCGGAGGCGGCGGCGCTGAGGGCGGCGGGGCCGGGGGCCGTGCTGCTGGTGCCGAAGCGGAAGTCGCGCCGCGTGACCTGCGCGATCGCCGCTTCCGTACCGTTTCGTCCGGACATAACGGACCCCACCCCGGACGAAGTGACGTCCGTCGCACGGTTGTTGCCCTTGACGTGCGGGTACATCGCTGGCGAGCCTGACTCACCCCACATCCCCACCCCCCACACGACGGCGGACATGGACACCCACACGGACGGCCCCCACACGGACAGTCAAGCCCACGACCTGCGACATCACGGTGACGCCGAGGTCCGGGACGAGAAACTCGTCGACCTCGCGGTCAACGTCCGGACGGCGACCCCGCCGGACTGGCTGCGGGAGCGGATAGCGCATTCCCTGACAAGTCTGGCGCTCTACCCCGACGGGCGTTCGGCCCGCGCGGCGGTGGCCGAGCGGCATGACCTCCCTCCGGCGCGGGTGCTGTTGACCGCGGGCGCGGCGGAGGCCTTCGTCCTGCTGGCGCGGGCGCTGCCGGTGCGCCGGCCGGTGGTGGTGCACCCGCAGTTCACCGAGCCGGAGGCGGCGCTGCGGGACGCCGGGCACGAGGTGCGCCGGGTGCTGCTGCGCGAGGAGGACGGCTTCCGGCTGGATCCTGCGGCGGTGCCGGAGGACGCGGACCTGGTGGTGATCGGCAATCCCACCAACCCGACCTCGGTGCTGCATCCGGCGGAGACGATCGCGGCGCTGGCCCGGCCGGGGCGGTACCTGGTCGTGGACGAGGCGTTCATGGACGCGGTGCCGGGCGAGCGGGAGGCGCTGGCCGGGCGGACGGACGTGCCGGGCCTGGTGGTGCTGCGGAGCCTGACGAAGACCTGGGGCCTCGCGGGGCTGCGGATCGGGTACGCGCTCGCGGAGCCGGAGACGGTGGCGCTCCTGGAGCGGGCGCAGCCGCTGTGGCCGGTGTCGACGCCGGCGCTGGTGGCGGCCGAGGCGTGCATGTCGCGGACGGCGCTGGCGGAGGCGGAGCTGGCGGCCCACCGGATCGGCGCGGAGCGGGCGCATCTGCTCGCGGGGCTCGCCGAGTTCGACGAGGTGCGGACGGTGGCGGCGGCCGAGGGGCCGTTCGTGCTGATCCGGATCGAGGGCGCGGACGCGATACGGGAGCGGCTGCGGCTGCTGGGGTTCGCGGCGCGGCGCGGGGACACGTTCCCGGGTCTCGACCGGAACTGGCTGCGGCTCGCGGTCCGGGACCGGGCGACGACGAATCGTTTCCTCCAGGCGCTGGACCAGGCCCTTCTGCTGGCCGGCTGAGCCTCGGAGCGGTCCACCGGAGCCGTACGCCCGTCGGCACCCGGAGCCGTACGCCCGTCGACGCGGCCCGGGGCGGACGGTGTCGTCACACCTG
>NZ_JBHTST010000183.1:612-14262 GCF_042794995.1 Streptomyces sp. NPDC056503 | reverse complement strand
CCCGGAGGGGGTCCTCCGGGCGCCGCCCCCGCTGTCGTACGGGTGGCGCGGTTACGCGGCGAGCTTCGCCAGGGCCGCGTCGATACGGGCCAGGGTCCTCTCCTTGCCCAGGATCTCCAGGGACTCGAAGAGGGGGAGGCCGACGGTGCGGCCGGTGACGGCGACGCGGACCGGGGCCTGGGCCTTGCCCAGCTTGAGGCCGTGGGCCTCGCCGGCGGCCAGGACCGCGTTCTTGAGCGACTCGGGGTCGTTCCAGTCGGCGTCCACCAGCTTCTCGCGCGCGGTGGTCAGCAGGGCCGCGGGCTCGCCCTTCATCGCCTTGTCCCAGGAGGGCTGGTCGAAGACCGGCTCGGCCAGGAAGAGGAAGTCGACGTTGGCCGTGATCTCGGAGAGGACGGTCAGGCGGGTCTGGGCGTGCGGGGCGATCCGCTCCCAGGCCGTGCGGTCGAAGTCCTCGGGCGCCCAGGGGGCGTGCGGGGCCCGGAGCCAGGGCTCGCAGGCCTCGGCGAAGGCCTTCACGTCCAGCATGCGGATGTGGTCCGCGTTGATGGACTCGGCCTTCTTGAGGTCGAAGCGGGCCGGGTTGGCGTTGACGTCCGCGATGTCGAACTTCGCCACCATCTCGGGGATGGTGAAGATGTCCTGGTCGGCCGAGAAGGACCAGCCGAGCAGCGACAGGTAGTTCAGCAGGCCCTCGGGGAGGAAGCCGCGCTCCCGGTAGAGGTTGAGGGAGGCCTGCGGGTCGCGCTTGGAGAGCTTCTTGTTGCCCTCGCCCATCACGTACGGCAGGTGGCCGAAGGCGGGGATCTCCTTGGCGACGCCCAGCTCGATCAGCGCCTTGTAGAGCGCGACCTGGCGGGGGGTGGAGGAGAGCAGGTCCTCGCCGCGCAGGACGTGGGTGATCTCCATCAGGGCGTCGTCGACCGGGTTGACCAGGGTGTAGAGCGGGGCGCCGTTGGCCCGGAGGATGCCGTAGTCCGGCACGTTCTCCGGGGTGAAGGTGAGCTCGCCGCGGACCAGGTCGGTGAAGGTGATGGCCTCGTCGGGCATCCGGAAGCGGACGATGGGCGCGCGGCCCTCCGCCTCGTACGCCGCGACCTGCTCGGCGGAGAGCTCGCGGCAGTGGCCGTCGTAGCCGGACGGCCTGCCGGCGGCGCGGGCGGCCTCGCGGCGCTCGTCCAGCTCGGCGGTGTTGCAGTAGCAGTGGTACGCGTACCCGCCGGCGAGCAGCTTCTCGGCGACGTCCTTGTAGACGTCCATCCGCTGCGACTGGCGGTACGGCGCGTGCGGGCCGCCGACCTCCGGGCCCTCGTCCCAGTCGAGGCCGAGCCACTTCAGCGAGTCGAGGAGCTGCTCGTACGACTCCTCGGAGTCACGGGCGGCGTCGGTGTCCTCGATGCGGAAGACCATGGTGCCCTGGTTGTGCCGGGCGAAGGCCCAGTTGAAGAGGGCGGTGCGGACCAGGCCCACGTGGGGGTTGCCGGTCGGCGAGGGACAGAAACGGACGCGGATATTCGCGTTAGCCACGCTTGATCACCCTGTTGGTGAGAGTGCCGATGCCTTCGATGGTGACGGCGACCTCGTCGCCGACGGTGAGGGGGCCGACCCCGGCGGGGGTGCCGGTGAGGATGACGTCTCCGGGGAGCAGCGTCATGGCCTCGGTGATGTGGACGACCAGGTCCTCGATGGAGCGGATCATGTCGCTCGTCCGACCGAGCTGGCGTTGTTCGCCGTTGACCGTGGCCTGGATGGTGAGGTCGCTCGGGTCGAGGTCGGTCTCCACCCAGGGGCCCAGCGGGCAGCTCGTGTCGAAGCCCTTGGCGCGGGCCCACTGGGCCTCGCGCTTCTGGACGTCGCGGGCGGTCACGTCGTTGGCGCAGGTGTAGCCGAAGATCACGTCCTTGACGCGCTCCCGGGGCACCTCGCGGCACATGCGGCCGATCACCACGGCCAGTTCGGCCTCGTGGTGCAGCTCGCTGGAGAAGGAGGGGTACTCGATGGCGTCGCCGGGGCCGATGACGGAGGTGGTCGGCTTGAAGAAGGCGACCGGGACCTCGGGGACCTCGTTGCCGAGTTCCCCGGCGTGCTCCGCGTAGTTGCGGCCGATGGCCACGATCTTGTTGGGGAGCACCGGCGGCAGGAGCCGTACCTTGCTCAGCGGGACCTTGGTGCCGCTGAGCTCGAAGTCGGTGTACGGGATGCCCTTGATGATGTCGAGGACGAGGCCGCCGGACTCGACGGTCCCCTCGCCCTCGACCGCACCGAAGGCGACATTGCCGTCGATGGAGAATCTGGCGATGCGCACGAGTGCTGTCGCCCCTCACTTGGTACTGGCTGGAGTCTGACGCTCCAGGCTAACGCGGCGCGGGGCGGCCGACCGGCGGTTGTCGCCGGTGCCGGGCGGGCGGAGTGCCCGATCAGGCCTCGGCGAGGTAGGCCGGGACGTAGGGCGCGGGGGCCTGCATCAGGACGGTGCGGCGCGGGTTGGCCGTGGCGCCGGGCAGCTCCGCCGTGTACTCGGGGGTGGCGCCGCGGCCGAGGGCGGCGGCGTCCGCGAGGTGGGCGAGGGTGGAACGGCGCGGGTTGGCCGTGATGGCGGGCGTGGGTGCAGTCATCGCGCTGGCAGACCTTGTCCGGGACGGGCGCCCGTGCGGGCGCGAGAATGGTGTAAAGCGTCAGGCTAAATCAAGGCGTTCCCTTCGAATGCATGGCTAAGACATCCATTCCCGTGTGAGTTTGCTCACCACTGAGCGGATTTTCCGGGCATTGCGGACAGGTATGTCAGGTCACGGAAAGGGACATTCCGCCACTGAACCCTTCATTCCGCTCCTGATCATCGCGACTGGGACACTCGGGGGTGCCGGGTCATTGGCACGGAAAAGTCCGAATCCTCCGCGATCATCTTCTACACCCCGTGACCTCGCGCGCACGGTTGGTCATCCCCTCTGCGGTACAGACCGCAGCCCTTGTTGGAGTTCCGGCACTGTGCTGGAATTCCACGCACCGCCGCGGGTTCGAAGCCGGCAACGCAGGGGGCGCAACGCAGCGCCGGCCGAGTGGCGGGGAAGGGGGATCTGCGCCGGTCACCGACGACCACCCGGGGCGCACCAATGCGTCCCCACGACGCCGACACCGTCCACTCCGGTTCCACCCGGAAGGACGCCTGGTCCAGAGGTTGCGACGCTAGTGCAGGGACGTTTCAAGAGGGATGGCGCGGGCTCTGCCCAGGCCCGCAAGGGCCGTGCGGAGGCTCCGTCGGAGCAGGAACCGCGTGCCGGGACCGACCGCGGTCCCGCGGCCCCGCACTCCACCCAGCAGGCGCCCGGCGCGGGCGGCCAGGGCAGGATCCAGGGCAAGGCCGCGCGGCCGAACGGCGAGTCCGGCGAGGGCTCCGCACGCCGTTCCGGCCCGTCCGCCGCGCCCGGAAAGCAGTCCGGAAAGCAGTCCGGCGAGCAGTCCGGCGCGGCCGGCACCGCACGCGGCGAGAAGGGCACCACGCCCTCCGCGCCCGAGAACCCGGCCGGCCCCCGAATAGCCCTGCGCAACTGGCGCATCTCCACCCGCCTCGTGGCCCTGCTGACCCTCCCCGTGGTCGCGGCCACCAGCCTCGGCGGCATCCGCATCAGCGAGTCGCTCCAGGACATGCAGCAGCTCGACCACATGCAGCTGCTCACCAAGCTGACCCGTGAGGCGACCGCGCTCGCGCAGGCCCTCCAGGCCGAGCGCGACCTGTCCGCCGGTCCGCTCGCCAACGGGCGTCCGGTCAGCGACTACCAGGTCTCCAACCCGCGCCGCCGCACCGACCGCCAGTACGACGCCTTCCTCGACGCCACCCGGGCCATCCCGAACGGCGAGGAGGACGAGGCGCTGCGGAGCATCCGCTCCAACGTCAACACGATCGCCTCGCAGGTCATCGACCTCCACAACATCCGGACGAGCGCCTACAAGAAGGGCGTCTCGCACTCGGTGACGGTCGAGGCGTACAGCCGGCTCATCCGCTCGCTGCTCAGCCTCTCCCAGGACATGGCGCAGGCGACCAGCAACCCCGACATGATCAAGCGGACCCGCGCGCTCGCCGCGTTCTCGTCCGCCAAGGAGTACGCCTCCATCCAGCAGGCGATCATCGCGGGCGCCCTGCCGGCCAGCGACAAGACCGCCGGCCGGATCCAGCCCGGTGACCGCCTCTACGGCGAGGCCGCGCTCAACGGCGAGAGCAACGCCTTCAAGTCCTTCACGGCGATCTACGAGGCGACCGGCGGCGACGCCACCGACCTCACCGACTCGCTGCACTCCGGCAACCCGACCATCGTGGACGCCGAGAAGTACGCCGAGCGCGTGCTGAAGGCCGACGAGACCATGCCGGGCGGCCCGCGCCGCGGCTACCTCAACTTCACCGACGAGTACGAGACGAAGATCGCGGCCATGGGCCGCATCGAGAACCAGCTCCTCGGCGACATGGAGACGATGGCCCGTGAGCTGCGCCAGGAGTCGCAGCGCGAGGCCATCATCAACGGTGCGCTGATCCTGCTCGTCCTCGGCGTCTCCCTCATCGGCGCCTTCGTCGTGGCCCGGTCCATGATCCGCTCGCTGCGCCGGCTCCAGGACACCGCCACCAAGGTCGCCCAGGAACGCCTGCCCGAGCTGGTCAAGCAGCTCTCCGAGTCCGACCCGCAGGACGTCGACACCTCCGTCGAGTCCGTCGGTGTGCACTCCCGGGACGAGATCGGCCAGGTGGCCACGGCCTTCGACGACGTGCACCGCGAGGCCGTCCGCCTCGCCGCCGAGCAGGCCCTCCTCCGGGGCAACGTCAACGCGATGTTCACCAACCTCTCGCGCCGTTCGCAGGGCCTCATCCAGCGTCAGCTCTCGCTCATCTCCGAGCTGGAGTCCCGCGAGGCCGACCCGGACCAGCTCTCCTCGCTCTTCAAGCTCGACCACCTCGCGACCCGTATGCGCCGGAACGGCGAGAACCTCCTCGTCCTCGCCGGCGAGGAGCCGGGCCGCCGCTGGACCCGCCCGGTCCCGCTGGTCGACGTCCTCCGCGCCGCCGCTTCCGAGGTGGAGCAGTACGAGCGGATCGAACTGGCCGCGGTCCCGGCGACGGACGTCGCCGGCCGGGTCGTCAACGACCTCGTGCACCTCCTCGCCGAGCTGCTGGAGAACGCCACCTCGTTCTCCTCCCCGCAGACCAAGGTCCGGGTCACCGGTCACGCGCTGCCCGACGGGCGCGTGCTCGTCGAGATCCACGACACCGGCATCGGCCTCTCCCCCGAGGACCTCGCGGCGATCAACGAGCGGCTCGCCTCGCCGCCCACCGTGGACGTCTCCGTCTCCCGCCGCATGGGCCTCTTCGTGGTCGGCCGCCTGTCCCTGCGACACGGCATCCGCATCCAGCTGCGCCCGTCCGACTCGGGCGGCACCACCGCGCTCGTCATGCTCCCGGTCGACGTCGCCCAGGGCGGCCGCAAGCCGGCCCCCAAGGCGGGCCCCGGCTCCCAGGGCGCGGCCCCGCAGGGCGGCAACGCCCCCGGCGGCCGTCTCCCCGGCGGCCCCGGCGCGGCCGGCGGTCCCGGCGCGCTCGGTGGACCGGCCGCCGGCGGCCCCGGCGCCGGACGTCCGGGTCTCGGCGGTCCCTCGGCCCCGGCCGGCCGGCTCGGCGCGGGCCCCGGTGCCGCGCGTCCCCAGGTCGGTCCCGCCGGCGGTCCGCGCACCGCGCTGCCCGCCCGGGACGGCGCGCCGCAGGCCCCGGCCCCGCAGCAGCCCCAGCCGGCCAACGCCCAGCTGGATCAGACGGGTCAGCTGCCGCAGCTCCCCCAGCCGACGCAGCCCGGCCCGGGTGCCGGTCTCATCGGCGGCGCGGCCAGCGCCATCCCGTCCCGTACGGACGTGTGGGGCGCCCGGCCGCAGAACCAGCAGCAGGCTCCGCAGGCTCCTCAGCAGCAGGCCCCCCAGCAGCAGGACCCGCTGGGCGCCCCGAACGGCTTCCCGCGTGCCGAGCTGCCCGGGGGCAACCCCCAGCCGCAGCGTCCGCAGGCCACGAGCTGGGGCAGCGACCCGGCCCAGCAGCCGGTGCGCCGCCCGCAGCAGGACATGACGCCGCTGGACGCCCCGCGCGGTCACGAGGACCCGGAGACCACGGGCTCGTTCGCCGCGCCCGGCGCCCCGCAGGGGCCGGGTTCGACGGGCCAGTTCCCGCGGCCGGACTTCAACGCCCCGCAGGTTCCGCAGGCGCCCCAGGTCCCGCAGTACCAGGACCCGGCGTCCACCGCGCAGTTCGCGCGTCCGGACTACGAGTCGCCGCTCGCCCCGCAGGGCCCCGGCTCCACGGGCCAGTTCCCGCGGCCGGACTTCAACGCCCCGCAGGTTCCGCAGGCGCCCCAGGCTCCGCAGTACCAGGCCCAGCCGCCGTACGGCAGCCAGCCCTTCGTACCGCAGGCCCAGCAGGTTCCGCAGGCCCCGCAGGCCCCGCAGCAGGTCCCGCAGCCGCCGGCCCCGCGCCAGCGCACCGGCAACGAGTTCGGCGCGCAGCAGCTTGGCTTCCCGCAGACGGGTCACCCGCAGCAGCCCGGCTTCCCGCAGGCCGGCCCGCAGCAGGCCGCGCCGCAGGCGCCCGAGCCGCGTCAGCCGCAGCTCGGCCGGTCGCGCCGTCCGGAGGCACTGCCGCCGGCGCCGTCCGCGGGCGACGGGCGCACCCCGCTGTACGACACGCTGGAGACCAACTGGTTCCAGCAGGAGCAGGGTCAGCAGCAGGCCCAGGCCCCGCAGCCGGTCCAGCCGCAGCGGGCGCCCGAGGTCGACCGGACCATGCAGACCCCGGTCGTCCAGCAGCCCGCCCCGGCGGCGCAGAGCCCGGCCCCCGGCCAGGCTCCCGACGGCGGACGGCCGGCCACCTGGCGGGCCTCGCCCAACGATGATCTGGTGCGCCAGGCCGAGCGGGCGCGCAAGCCGTCCGCCGGCGGGGTCACCACCTCCGGTCTTCCGCGCCGTGTGCCGAAGGCCAACCTCGTACCCGGGACCGCCCAGGAGCAGGCCCACACGGCCGGCCCCCAGGTCTCGCGTGCACCCGACGACGTCCGTGGCCGGCTCACCAACCTCCGCCGCGGTATCCAGCAGGGCCGTCAGGCGGGCAACTCGACCACGGGTAGCTTCCACCTCGGTCCGAACCACCAGCAGGAGCGATAGTTGAGCGCGATGAGCCAGGCGGCGCAGAATCTGAACTGGTTGATCACCAACTTCGTGGACAACACCCCTGGGGTGTCCCACACGGTGGTGGTCTCCGCCGACGGCCTTCTGCTGGCCATGTCCGAAGGATTCCCCCGCGATCGTGCCGACCAGCTGGCGGCGGTCGCGTCCGGGCTCACCTCGCTGACCGCGGGCGCCTCCCGGATCTTCGAGGGCGGTCCCGTGGCACAGACCGTGGTGGAGATGGAGCGTGGCTTCCTCTTCCTCATGTCCGTCTCCGACGGCTCCTCGCTCGCCGTGCTCGCGCACCCGGAGTGCGACATCGGCCTCGTGGGCTACGAGATGGCGCTGCTGGTCGACCGGGCCGGCAGCGTGCTCACCCCGGATCTCCGCGCGGAGCTCCAGGGCAGCCTGCTGCACTAGCGGCCCCACCCGCTCGCGGCACCTGTCCCCTCGACGGGGCGGTACACCCCCCATCCAGTACCGCCCCCGGCACCGTTCATCGTCCGGCCGCCCCATCCGGCCCCCCACCGGCCCCATCAGACGGCAGAGGTCTTGCTGTCACGCCCGGAGGATTCATGACCCCGCCCCCCGCCACTCACGATCCGTACGGCGGCTCGTCCCTGGACGATCCGTACGGTCATGAGGGCGACCAGCCGCTGGTCCGTCCGTACGCGATGACCGGCGGCCGGACCCGGCCGCGCTACCAGCTCGCCATCGAGGCACTGGTCAGCACCACGGCCGACCCGGCGCACCTCGCCACGCTCCTCCCCGAGCACCAGCGCATCTGCCACCTGTGCCGTGAGGTCAAGTCGGTGGCCGAGGTGTCCGCCCTGCTGTCGATGCCGCTCGGTGTCGCCCGGATCCTCGTGGCCGACCTGGCCGAGGCGGGCATGGTGGCCATCCACCAGCCGGGCAACGGAGAAGCCGGCGGCACGCCGGACGTGACACTGCTCGAAAGGGTGCTCAGTGGACTTCGCAAGCTCTAACGGCGGCGCGGCCAGATCTACCACCAGCGCGAAGATCGTGGTGGCGGGTGGCTTCGGCGTGGGCAAGACCACGTTCGTCGGTGCCGTCTCGGAGATCAATCCGCTGCGTACCGAGGCCGTGATGACGGCGGCCTCCGCCGGGATCGACGATCTGACCCACACCGGCGGCAAGACCACCACCACGGTGGCGATGGACTTCGGCCGCATCACGCTGGACCAGGACCTGATCCTGTACCTGTTCGGCACCCCCGGCCAGGACCGCTTCTGGTTCATGTGGGACGACCTGGTCCGCGGTGCCATCGGCGCCGTCGTCCTCGTCGACACCCGCCGTCTCGCCGACTGCTTCCCCGCCGTCGACTACTTCGAGAACTCGGGCCTCCCCTTCGTCATCGCCCTCAACGGCTTCGAGGGCCACCAGCCGTACACCCCGGACGAGGTCCGCGAGGCCCTTCAGATCGGCCCGGACACCCCGATCATCACCACTGACGCCCGCCACCGCGCGGACGCCAAGAGCGCGCTCATCACCCTCGTCGAGCACGCCCTCATGGCCCGTCTCAAGTAGCTTTCCGCGCCAGGGCAGTTGTCATATGCCGCCGTACCGGGGCGGCCGGAGTCGATCTGTGGCCTTCGACACGGCCCGCCCCGGGCTTCATAACATTTCGACAGAGAATTCGGGCGCCTCGGACACCCGACGCATCCGATCAGTGTCGCTGCGCTCACATGAGCCCCGCCTTTTGGCGGGGCTCGTTCTTTATGCCCGTTTTATGCGAGGCGTGGACCACTGAAAGCGGTCCCGTCCCACTGTTTGGAACGGACCCCCTTCACGTGCTGCAATTCATGAACTCCCGAGTAGTACGGCCCTGAACGAAACACCGGCACGACGTAGGTGCCGACGCGGAGAGGTTGTTGGTCGAGTGAGGCGAAGCATGGATGGCTCCGCGGAGCAGGAGGCGCGGGGCAACTTCACCCCGCCGTCGCGCGGCGCGATATCGCCCGCGGACGTGCCGGTGACGCCCGCGCCCGCGCCCGCCCCCCGGGGCAGCTCCAGCAAGCTGTCCCCGCGCAACTGGCGCGTGCCCACCCGCCTGAACGCGATCCTCCTCATACCCGTGCTGGTCGGCCTCGTCATGGGCGGCTTCCAGGTCAAGGGGTCGATCGACACCTGGCAGGAGGCCCAGGACGCCGAGAAGACGGCGCTCATCGTGCGCGCCGCCTCGGAGTACTCCACCGCCCTCCTCAACGAGCGCGACCTGACGGCCGCCCCGCTGCTCTCCGGCAAGGCCCGGGACTCCGAGGAGGTCACCCAGGCGCACGCGGCGACCGACGCGGCCCGCGTCAAGTTCGACGAAGCCGTCCGGAACATGCCCTCGGGCCAGGGTCTGGAGCGCCGTCTGCAGGCGTTCAAGAACGAGGAGCCCAAGCTCGCGGCGCTCCGCCAGACCGCCTACACGGCCGCGCTCGACCCGGTGAACACCCAGCTCGGCTACACCGGCGTGCAGCACTACCTCATGGAGTTCTCCAACGAGCTCAGCCTGGGCACCGGCAACATCACCAGCTACGGCCGGACCGTCTACGCGATCCAGCTGGCCCAGGCCGCCGGCTCGCTCCAGCGCTCCATCGGCACGCAGCTGCTCGTCCGGCCCAGCGCCAAGGACGCCGTCTTCGCCCAGCAGTCGGTCGCCTTCAACTCGTACAACTACCTGGAGCAGATCGCCCTCGGCGAGTACAACTCCGGTGGTACCGCCGAGGACGTCGAGCGCCTGAAGAAGGTCATGGCGGGCAAGGCCGCCGAGGGCGAGAAGAGGATGCAGGCCGCCGACGTCACCCTGCCCAAGGGCAAGGACGGCTCGGTCTACTCCGGCGTCGCCACCGCGATCGGCTCCGCCGAGGACGCGGACGCGGTCAGGGCCCTCGCGGCCAAGAAGATCAACGCCGAGACCTGGATGGCGATCGCCACCGCCAAGTTCGACGGCTACAGCGAGGTCGAGAAGACCCTCGTCGACAAGGCCGTGGCCGAGGCCACCGAGATCTCCTCCGACGCCAAGACCGACGCCTGGGTCACCGGCGCCATCGTCGTCGTCGCCCTGCTCGCCGCCTTCATCCTCGCCGGGATGATGGCCCGCCAGATGAGCCGCTCGATGCGCGAGCTGCGCACCGCCGCCTTCGGCATCGCCGAGCAGCGCCTGCCGATGCTGGTCGACCAGCTCTCCCGTACCGAGCCCGGCCGGGTCGACACCCGGGTGCAGCCCATCCCGATCGACTCGCAGGACGAGATCGGCGAGGTCGCCCGCGCCTTCGACCAGGTCCACCGCGAGGCCGTGCGGCTCGCCGCCGAGCAGGCCATGCTCCGGGGCAACGTCAACGCGATCTTCACCAACCTCTCGCGCCGCAACCAGTCGCTGATCGAGGGCCAGCTGACCCTCATCACCGACCTGGAGAACAACGAGGCCGACCCGGACCAGCTGGAGAACCTCTTCAAGCTGGACCACCTCGCGACCCGTATGCGCCGCAACGGCGAGAACCTCCTGGTCCTCGCCGGCGAGGAGCCGGGCCGCCGCTGGGACCAGCCGGTCCCGCTGGTCGACGTGCTCCGCGCCGCCTCCTCCGAGGTGGAGCAGTACGAGCGCGTCGAGATCGCCGGCGTGCCGGAGGCCGACATCCACGGCCAGGCCGTGACCGACCTCGTGCACCTGCTCGCCGAGCTCCTGGAGAACGCCACCACGTTCTCCTCCCCCCAGACCAAGGTCCGCGTGACCGCGACCCGTCTCCCCGACGGCCGCGTGATGGTCGAGATCCACGACAAGGGCATCGGCCTCACCGCCGAGGACTTCGCGGACATCAACCACAAGCTGGCGAACCCGCCCACCGTGGACGCGGCCGTCTCCCAGCGCATGGGCCTCTTCGTGGTCGGCCGACTCTCCGACCGGCACGGCATCCGCGTCCAGCTCCGCCCCTCGGGCGAGCAGGCCGGCACCACCTCGCTCGTCATGCTGCCGGACGCGATCACCCACGGTGGCGGTGGCGAGCAGCCGGTCCAGGACGACTTCACGGTCTCCCAGATCATCCCGCACCAGCAGCAGGGCGGCTTCGAGCCCCAGGTGGCGCCCATGCGCACCGCGGCCGAGCTCGGCTTCGACGACTCGCGGTACGAGCAGCCGGCCGAGGGCCAGCAGCTGGACCCGGTCAACCGCTCGCTGATGCGCGAGGAGCGCCGCGCGGCCCTGGAGGCCCAGGTGCACGTCGGCGACGAGGCGCACTACGAGGAGCCCGAGCAGGGCCAGGCGTACGGCTCCGAGTACCCCCAGGAGCAGGGCTACGGCCAGGAGTACGCCCAGGGCTACGAGCAGGGCCAGACCGGCTACGCCCCCGAGTACGGCCAGGAGCAGGGGTACGAGCAGCAGCCGCAGAACGGCTACGGCTACCCCCAGCAGCAGGGCTACGAGGGGTACGGTCAGCAGGGCGAGGCGTACCCGCAGCAGACGTATGCGGAAGCGTCCTACGGCGCCCAGGACCCGGCCCAGGCCGGCTACGACCAGGCGTTCGAACCCCAGTCCCACCAGGGCGAGTGGCCGCAGCAGAGCTCCTACCAGGGCGCTTTCGACCAGGGTTACCGTCCGGAATCGGAATCTTCGCAGCTCGCTCCCGAACAGGGCTCTGAGCGCGTAGGCTTCGACCGTCCGGCTCCGGCTCCCAGTCCCGCTCCGGACACCGGCCACGGACTGACCGACGCCGGTCTGCCGCGCCGCGGCGGTGCCGCCCCGCAGGCGTCCCAGGCGCAGCGGCCCGCACCGCCGGCCCAGCCCGACCAGCCGGTGGGGCAGGACGAGCAGAACCAGAACGAAGCCTCCGAAGAATGGCGCTCGGCCAATGACGAGCGCTGGCAGCAGGCCAAGAAGCTCCGCGAGCCGAAGGCGGGCGGGGTCACCTCGTCCGGCCTCCCCCGGCGCGTCCCCAAGGCCAACCTGGTCGAGGGCACCGCGGAGCAGACCCCGCAGGGCGGCCCCCAGGTCTCCCGTGCTCCCGAGGACGTCCGGGGCAGGTTGAGCAACCTGCGCCGCGGTGTCCAGCAGGGACGCACCGCGGGATCGGACACGAACGGATCGGGCCTCGGCCCGGGTAGTACCTACAACCAGGAGCGTTAGTGTGAGCGCGATGAGCCAGGCGGCGCAGAATCTGAACTGGTTGATCACCAACTTCGTGGACAACACCCCCGGGGTGTCCCACACGGTGGTGGTCTCCGCCGACGGACTCCTGCTGGCCATGTCCGAGGGGTTTCCCCGGGACCGTGCCGACCAGCTGGCGGCGGTGGCCTCCGGGCTGACCTCGCTGACCGCGGGTGCGTCCCGGATCTTCGAGGGCGGCGCGGTCAACCAGACCGTGGTGGAGATGGAGCGCGGCTTCCTCTTCATCATGTCGGTCTCGGACGGTTCCTCGCTGGCCGTCCTCGCCCACCCGGAGTCCGACATCGGTCTCGTGGGCTACGAGATGGCCCTGCTCGTGGACCGGGCGGGCTCCGTCCTCACCCCGGACCTGCGGGCCGAGCTCCAGGGAAGTCTTCTCAACTAACAGACACACAGTGCGTATCTCGTCACCGCACCGTTAGGGTGCGGTGACGCGGCTCCAAGGGACATGGACCGCGAGGCAGTCGGAGGAGGAGACGTGGGAACACCCCCGGGGGCGAACCCCTACAACGGATTCGACGCGCATCAGGCGCCGTTGGGCGACACCGCGCAGAACCGGTACAACTTCCCTTCCGCACCCAGCAGACAGGGTGTCCCCCAGTCCTACGGCCAGCCGCAGGCGCAGCCGGTGGCACCGCGTGCCGCGAGCAGCGCGGGCGCCGGCGGCGGGCACAACCCGCTCGTGCGCCCGTACGCGATGACCGGCGGCCGGACCCGGCCGCGCTACCAGCTCGCCATCGAGGCGCTGGTCAGCACCACGGCCGACCCGTCCCGGCTGCAGGGGCAGTTGCCCGAGCACCAGCGGATCTGCCGGCTGTGCTTCGAGATCAAGTCGGTCGCGGAGATCTCGGCCCTCCTCTCCATTCCCCTCGGCGTCGCCCGAATCCTCGTCGCCGACCTGGCCGAGGCCGGACTTGTCGCCATTCACCAGCCCGGCGGCGACGAGGCCGCCGGCGGTCAGCCAGACGTGACACTGCTCGAAAGGGTGCTCAGTGGACTTCGCAAGCTCTAGCGGCGGCGCGGCCCGTTCAACCACCAGCGCGAAGATCGTGGTGGCGGGTGGCTTCGGCGTGGGCAAGACCACGTTCGTCGGCGCCGTCTCGGAGATCAACCCGCTGCGTACCGAGGCCGTCATGACGTCCGCGTCCGCGGGCATCGACGACCTCACGCACACCGGCGACAAGACGACGACGACTGTCGCCATGGACTTCGGCCGCATCACGCTGGACCAGGACCTGATCCTGTACCTGTTCGGCACCCCCGGCCAGGACCGCTTCTGGTTCATGTGGGACGACCTG
>NZ_JBHTST010000183.1:0-517 GCF_042794995.1 Streptomyces sp. NPDC056503 | reverse complement strand
GTCCTCGTCGACACCCGCCGTCTCGCCGACTGCTTCCCCGCCGTCGACTACTTCGAGAACTCGGGCCTCCCCTTCGTCATCGCCCTCAACGGCTTCGACGGGAACCAGCCCTACAACCCGGAGGAGGTCCGCGAGGCCCTCCAGATCGGCCCGGACACCCCGATCATCACCACCGACGCCCGCCACCGCGCGGACGCCAAGAGCGCGCTCATCACCCTCGTCGAGCACGCCCTCATGGCCCGTCTGCGGTAACCGTCCCGACGGCGCGTCGGCAGCACGCCACACGAAAGGGCCCCCGCTCCTCGAAGGAGCGGGGGCCCTTTCCGTACGTCCGGGGCGTCAGCGCCAGCTGTGGGGGGCGCGGAAGCCGTTCTCGCGTTCCAGGCGGCGCCAGCCGGCGGTGGTGTGGGCCTGGCCGGTGGCGGCGGGCTCGGGCTGTGCGGCGGCGCGGGCGAGGAGGATGGCGGTGATGGCGGCCAGTTCCTCGGGGTCGGCGTGGCCCTTCTCGACGCGGAGA
>NZ_JBHTST010000182.1:0-14478 GCF_042794995.1 Streptomyces sp. NPDC056503 | reverse complement strand
GGCCCTCCGCCGTACGCGTGGGTGTCAGCTCGTCGGGTCGAGGCCCTTGCTGCGCAGCCAGCTCAGCGGGTCGATCGCGGAGCCGCCGCCGGGCCGGACCTCGAAGTGGAGGTGCGGGCCGGTGGAGTTGCCGGAGTTGCCGGAGTAGGCGATGACGTCGCCGGCCTTGACCTGACCCCAGCGGATCTTGGTGCTGCTGAGGTGGCAGTACCAGGTCTCGGTGCCGTCGGCGGCGGTCACGATCGCCATGTTGCCGTAGGCGGAGTTCCACTGGGTGCGGACGGTGCCGTCGGTCGCGGCCATGACGGGGGTGCCGTACTGCACGGGGAAGTCGATGCCGGTGTGCACCGACATCCAGTTGACGCCGGACTGGCCGAAGCGGGCGCTGAGCTGGTGCAGCTTCACCGGAAGCATGAACTTGGGGCGCATGGCCTCCTTGCGGACGGCCTCCTCCTCGCGCTTCTTCTTCTCGGCGGCCTGGCGGGCCTTGAGGTCGATGCGCTCCTGGGTGCGGCTGGCGCGGTCGCCGAAGTCGCGGACGTCGGCGTCGAGGGCGCTGAGCTGGGTGTCGAGCGCGGTGTTGGCCGCGATCTGCTGCACGGCGGCCGGGTCGGCGGCGGCGAGCGCGGTGGTCTCCTTCTGCTGCCGGCCTTCGGTGCCGGCGTCGGTCAGCCCGCCGACGGAGGCGGCCGCGATGCCGGCGACGCCCATGACGCAGGCGGAGGGGACGGCGACGGTCAGCAGGGCGGAGCGCTTGGCGGGGGTACGGCGCCGGGCGCGGCTGCCGCCGGGGGAGCGGCGTGCGGGACGGGCTCCGGCGGCGGCGTCGGTGCGGACCTCGGCGGCGGGCTCGTGGGCCTCGTGGGCCGTGTCCTCGGGGGCGTCGTAGGCGACCGGCTCGTAGGCCTCGGTCTCGTACGCGGCCTCGGGCTGGTACTCGGTCTCGTACGCCGTCTCGGGCTGGTACTCGGTCTCGTACGCCGTCTCGGGCTGGTACGCGGTCTCGGTCTCGTACGCCGCCTCGGGCCGGTACGTCTCCGGCTCGTAGGCCGCCGCGGCTTCGGGGGCCGGTTCGTAGGCGAACTCGGCGGTGTGGTCGACGCGTTCGGTCGGGGGCACGTACTGATGGGGGACGACCGGCTCGACCGGGTCGGCGGTCTGGTTCCAGGCGGTGGCGTCGTAGGCGCCGGTGTCGGTCGCGAAGGCGGGGGCCGCCCACTGGCCGGTGGCGTCGTACGTCTCGTGGCCGTAGGCCCCCTGCGCCGCGTAGGCGCCGGTGTGCTGGGTCTCGTACTGGCCGGTGTGCTGGGCCTCGGTCCAGGCGGAGGCGTCCCACTGGCCGGTCGTGTCGTACTGCTCGTGCTGCCCGTACGCCGTGCCCGTCGCGTAGGCGTCCGTGGTGGCGGTGGTCCACTGGCCGGTGGTGTCCCACTGGCCCGTCGTGTCGTACGCGCCGGTGGCGGCGTACTGGCCGAGGTCCCACTGGCCGCTGTGGCCGGTCTGTCCGGCGTCGGACCAGGTCCCGAAGAGGGGGTCGGCCGCGAAACCGCCGGTGAGGTGGGCGCCGTCTCCGGCGTACCCGGCGTGGGGGTGCTGGTCGTTCACCAACGTCTCTCTCGCCTCGGCAGCAGGACCAGTCCGGGGCGGGCCCGACAGGGGTGTCCCGGGGGAAGCAGTGGGCGCGACTGTACCCGGCGGTATGCGGGGCCGACAATCTTCGGCAGGGTTGGACGACGCAGGAAACGGGCAATCGGCCGTGTTTCGCCAGCTCGTGCACAGACCTTTGGCCTTGTGTTCGAGGGGCGTTCGAAAAACAGGCCGGGGGTGTCGCCGCCGTATGGCGAGTTCAGGCCACCGAGGCCGCTCCTCCGGCCGCCGCATCCTCGGCCCCGTCCGCGTCGAGGGCCGCCAGGATCCCGGCCGCCACCGTCGGATGCACCGGCAGTGCGAGATGACCGATGCCGCTCACCCGCACGTTGTGCACCACGAGGTCGGGGTGGTCGAGACGGGCCGTCTCCACCGGCACCATGATCTGGTCCAGGTCGCTCCAGAAGCTCACGAACCGCGTCCGGCAGCCCGGCGCCGGGGCGGCCAGCTCCCGCAGCACCTCCGACCCCGGACGCATCTGCCGCACCAGCGGGTGCGCGTCGGCGAGCGGCGAGCCCACGGCGGTGCCGGTGTGCGGGGTGCCGAGGGTGACCAGCGTCCGCACCCGCGCGTCACCCCCCAGTCGCTGTACGTAGTACCGGGCGATCAGCCCGCCGAGGCTGTGGCCCACCAGGTCCACCTCGGCCCGGCCGGTGCGCTCCCGCACGGCGTCGATCCGCCGCCCCAGGGCCTCGGCCGCGGTCCGGAGGTCCCAGGTGAGCGGCGAGTAGTTCAGGGACGCGACGTGGGCGCGGCCGTGCCGGGCGAGCGTGCGGCGCAGCAGCAGGAAGACGGAGCGGTTGTCGCCGAAGCCGTGCAGCAGCACGACCGGACGGCCACCGCCGCCGGCGACGGGCACGGCGGTGCCGCCGGGGGGCGCGGGGGCCGGACGCTCGGAGAGGATCCCGGACGGATAGAGGACGACACGGCCGGTGAGGACCGCGGCTTCGAGGGTGGTGGCCCTCAGCAGGGCGGTGACCTTGGTGAGCTCCATCGCCGACCTCCCGTGCGGCACATGGGGCCGGGCGGTACGCCGGGACGCCGGAGTCCGTGCCGTACGGACGACGGCACGGGACTCCGGCGACCGGCGTCGCGGCTCCTTTCGCGACCGGCCCCGCGGGCGGCTGGAGGGCCCAGGAGGAGGGCCCGGAGCGGGGTAGGCCGCGGAACGAACGTGTCCCACGTGTGATTTCCCCCTCGCCGGGCACCGTGAAACGGCCCGTTGCGGGATGCTGTCGATAACGTTCGTTCACCTCCCCGGCACAGACGCGCGGGGGTCGCATGTGGAGGCAGTGATGGGTGTGACCGGTCCGATCCGCGTGGTCGTCGCCAAGCCGGGTCTCGACGGCCACGATCGTGGGGCCAAGGTCATCGCGCGGGCTCTGCGCGACGCCGGCATGGAGGTGATCTACACCGGGCTGCACCAGACGCCCGAGCAGATCGTCGACACCGCGATCCAGGAGGACGCCGACGCGATCGGCCTCTCGATCCTCTCGGGCGCGCACAACACGCTCTTCGTCAAGGTCATCGAGCTCCTCAAGGAGCGCGACGCGGAGGACATCAAGGTCTTCGGCGGCGGCATCATCCCCGACGCGGACATCCCGCCGCTGAAGGAGAAGGGCGTCGCGGAGATCTTCACGCCGGGCGCGACGACCGCGTCGATCGTCGACTGGGTGAACGCGAACGTGCGCGTGGCGGCCGCCTGACCGGCCCCCCGCACCACCCGCGCCGGACGGCCGGGAGCCCCCTCCGACGGGCTCCCGGCCGTCCGCGCGCGTTCACGGCCGGGTCAGGCCGCCGCCCCGGCCGGTGGGCCGTCCAGTTCGGTACGCATACGGGCGCGCAGGTCCAGCGTGGCCACCAGGCGCTGGAAGGCCTCGGCCCAGTAGGCACCCGCGCCCGGCGAGGTGTCCTCCGCCTCCGGGACCACCGCGGCCAGCGACTCCAGATGCCGGGCCGCTGCGGGGGAGAGGCAGCGCTCCGCGAGCCCCATCACCCCGCTGAAGCTCCACGGGTAGCTGCCCGCGTCCCGGGCGATGTCCAGGGCGTCGATCACCGCCTCGCCCAGCGGCTCGGCCCACGGCACCGCGCAGACCCCGAGCAGCTGGAACGCCTCCGACAGGCCGTGCGCCGCCACGAACGCCGCCACCCACCCGGCCCGCTCCGCCGGATCGAGCGTCGCGAGCAGCTGCGCCCGCTCCGCCAGCGACGAGGTGCCGGGACCCGTCGCCGGAGGTGTCGAGGGAGCGCCGAGCAGCGCCCGTGACCAGGCCGCGTCCCGCTGCCGCACCGCCGCCCGGCACCAGGCCGCGTGCAGCTCCGCCTGCCAGTCGTCGGCGACCGGCAGCGCCACGACCTCCTCCGGGGTCCGCCCGCCGAACCGGGCCGGCCAGCAGGCCAGCGGCGCGGCCTCCACCAGCTGCCCCAGCCACCAGGACCGCTCGCCGCGCCCCGACGGGGGCACCGCGGCCACGCCGTCCCGGCGCATCTCCTCGTCGCACTCGTGCGGGGCCTCCACGACGACCGTCGGCACGGTCGCCGTCCGGTCCAGGCCCACACAGGTGACCGCCCGGTCCGCCATGCGGCCCGCGAGCGCGGAGCCGGGCAGCGCGGAGAGCAGTTCGGCGGCGGTCGCGCGGACGTTGCGGCTGCGGTCGGCGAGGGCGGCCTCCAGGAACTCCTCGTCCGCCGCCGAGAGGCCGGCGCGCAGCGAGTCCAGGAACATCAGCCGGTCCTCGGCCCGCTCGCCGGACCAGCCGGCCGCGAGCAGGGCCCGGCCGGCGGCCGGATCCCTCGCCCGTACGGCTCCGAGCAGCGCGACGCGCTCGGCGAACAGGCCCTCCTCCCACAGCTTCCGCACCGCCTCGGCGTCCTCCGGATCCGGCAGGGCCCCGCCGGCCCCGCCGCCCCGCAGGGCGAACCGCCAGTCCGGGTTGAACCGGGCCAGCCACAGTCCGCGCGGCCCGGCGAGGGCCAGCGCCCGCGGCCGGAGATCGGTACGGGCCCTCGCCGCGTCGAGCAGCGCGGGCAGCGCGGCGGAGGGCGCCCGGTAGCCGCGCTCGCCGGCCATGGCCAGCCACTGCGGCAGCAGTTCGGCGAGGTCGGGCGCGGTGCCCCGGCGGCCGCCCGCCGGGGCGGGCGCGGCCCGTCCCGCCAGCAGCCCGTCGAGCCGGCGCCGGGCGGCCTCGGGCAGCGCGGGGCGGGGGTCGTGCGGCGCCGGTTCGGGCGGTACGGCGGCGGGTCCGGGGCGCAGGCCCGCGCGGCGGCGCAGGGTCTGCCGGGCGGCGGCGTCGAGGAGCTCCCCGGCGGCCGCGGCCCCCCGCGCCCCCGAGGGCGGTCGCCGGTCCGTCCCCAGCAGCGCCGTGGAGACCAGGTCCTCCCACTCGGCTTCGGACGGGGTGTCGGTCGTCGTCACGTCTCCTCCTCGGTCACGGTCTCGGCGGGGTGCGCACCGGCGTCCGTACGGCGCCGTGCGCGGGGTGCGGGCCCCGGCGCGGGAGCCCGGGCGGGGGCGGCGGGCACCCGGCGGGCGGCGCGCGAGCCGCCCGCGCAGGGGCTCAGACGAGGGGGACCGTCTCCCCCGGGGTGTCCGGGGACCAGGCGGCCAGCGGGGTGAAGCCCCGGTGGCCGCATTCGCCGAAGACCGTGACGGGGGTGCCGCCGGAGAGGGCGAGCAGGCGCCACAGGCCGGGGCGGGGGCGGTCGCCTCCGGTCAGCGGGAGGGCCTCGCGGCCGTCGGCGTCGGCGAGCTGCCAGCCGTACTCGGCCGGCGCGGGCACCACCCGGTCGAGCGTCACCGGCCAGGACTCCAGCCACGGGTCCTCGCGCAGCGCCCGCCCGTACGCGTCGAGCGCCGCCCCGACCGGTCCGCCCGGCGGCGGGGCGGCCGGACCGGCGACCGGGACCAGCCGCTCGCCGGGGTCCGCGCGGAGCTGTCCCGCGCCCGCGTGCGGGGTCAGTTCGCCGTCCACCAGGGTGCCGACCGGCAGGGCGAGGGCGGGCGCCCGGCCCGCCGCGCCGAACGAGAGCAGCAGGGCCGTACGGCCGGTGTCCGTGCCGTGCAGCCAGATGCGACGGGTCGTCAGCCGGCCGTCGCCGGTGTCGTACTGGGCGAGGACCAGCCACCGGTCCCGCACCGCCGCGCCGCCCGGGGCGGAGGGCAGCCCGACCCGGGTCCGCACCGTCGTCGCGAGGTCGGCGGGCAGCCGGTCGGCGCTCAGCCACGCGCGGTCCAGGAGATGGGTGAGCGCGCACTCCTCCAGGAGCCGCACCGGCCAGCCGGGGCCCGAGCCCGGTATCGCGCCGAGTTCGCGGACCCGGCCCGCGAGCCCGGGCGCCTGCGCGTCGACCATGCGGGCCGCGGTCTCCTCCCACAGGGCGTACCCCTGCTGCCCGGCCGTCGCGAGCCCGCCGCGCACCAGGTCCGCGAGCCGCCGCTCCAGCTCCTCGGCGCCCGCCGTCATCCGGGCCGCGCGGCGCTCGGCCCGCCGACGGGCGGCCTCCGGATCGGCCGGGGCCGCGGGCGCCGTCCCCCGCTCCGCTCGTGCCGCGCGCGTCGAGAGCCGGCGCGCGGCCCAGTCGGGCGGCTCGGCCCCGTCCGGCACGGCCGCGCCGTCCGCCGCGCACAGCAGCATCAGGCCGAGCGCGTGCTTGCAGGGGGAGCTGCGGCTCGGGCAGGTGCACGCGTACGCGGGCCCGGCGGTGTCCACGACCGTGCGGTACGGCGTGCGGCCGCTGCCCTCGCACCGCCCCCAGACGACGCCGTCGCGGCCCCCCACGCCGCTCCACGGCCCGGCCGTGCCGAGCCTGCTCCCCGCTCTGCGCGACGCCTCGTCAGGAGCCAGTGCCAGCACCTGCTCGACCGTCCTGCGCATCCCCGTCGCATTCATGTACCTGACGGTATTCTCCGCCACTGACAACGCAGTTGACCTGGGGTTTCGTCGTCCGCGGCGGCCCCGGCGACACGTCAGCTTTACCCGTCCTTTACGGTGCTGTGCGAGCTCGCGCGAACCAGCGCGCGACCTTCCGACCGCACCACCGTGCAGGGGGAGTACCACCATGAACCGCACCGTCCGCACCGCCGTCTCGGCCCTCGCCGTCACCGGCCTCGCGTTCGGGCTCGGGGCCTGTTCAGAGGCGGCCGACAAGGCCGCCGACCAGGTCGACAAGGCCGTCGCCGAGAGCTACGAGGTGACCTACGAGGTCACCGGCACGGCCGTGGAGTCGATCGAGTACCACGCCGGCGACGGCACCGCGATGCAGCCGCAGGTCGAGAGCGACAAGAAGCCCGCCGTGCCGTGGACCAGGACCGTGAAGCTGCACGGCATCATGCCGCCCGCCGTCATGCCCGTCTCCGCCAAGCCCGCCGACCTCACCTGCAAGGTCGTCTACCAGGGCAAGGTCATCAAGGAGGCCAAGGGCGAGCAGGCCATGTCCGGCGGCTGCGTCGCCGTCTCGCCGGTCTTCAACTGACCGTCCCCACCCCTCGATTACGCCGCCGACCTGCGGCGACAGTCGATTGTCAGTGGCGTGGTGCACCGTGGATCGCACAGCAGGTCGAACGATCTGGAGGGGGATCCATGACCGCGCCCGCACCCACCACCCAGCAGCCCGGCGCCGGTGCCGTGACGGACACCGGCCCGGGCCGCCCGGGGCCCGCCGCCGAGGTCCTGCGGCCCCACGCCGAACACGCCTTCGCCCACGAACTCGCCGCGCTCGCCGCCGCCGACGACCGCCCCCGGCCCGCCCGCTGGCGCCTCTCGCCCTGGGCCGTCGCCACCTACCTCCTCGGCGGCACGCTCCCCGACGGCACCGTGATCACGCCCAAGTACGTCGGCCCCCGCCGCATCGTCGAGGTCGCCGTCACCACGCTCGCCACCGACCGGGCGCTGCTGCTCCTCGGCGTCCCCGGCACCGCCAAGACCTGGGTCTCCGAACACCTCGCCGCCGCCGTCAGCGGCGACTCCACCCTCCTCGTCCAGGGCACCGCCGGCACCCCCGAGGAAGCCGTCCGGTACGGGTGGAACTACGCGCGCCTGCTCGCCGAGGGCCCCAGCCGCGCCGCGCTCGTCCCCAGCCCCGTCATGCGGGCCATGGAGCACGGGACGACCGCCCGCGTCGAGGAGCTCACCCGCATCCCCGCGGACGTGCAGGACTCACTCATCACCGTCCTGTCCGAGAAGACCCTGCCCGTCCCCGAGCTCGGCGAGGAGGTCCAGGCCGTCCCCGGCTTCAACCTGATCGCCACCGCCAACGACCGCGACCGGGGGGTCAACGAACTCTCCAGCGCGCTCCGGCGCCGCTTCAACACCGTGGTGCTGCCGCTGCCCGCCACCCCCGAGGACGAGGTGGACATCGTCGCCCGCCGGGTCGAGCAGCTGGGCCGCTCCCTCGAACTGCCCGCCCTGCCCGAGGGAGTCGACGAGATCCGACGGGTCGTCACCGTCTTCCGCGAACTGCGCGACGGCGTCACCGCCGACGGCCGCACCCGGCTCAAGTCCCCCTCGGGGACCCTCTCCACCGCCGAGGCCATCTCCGTCGTCACCGGCGGCCTCGCGCTCGCCGCCCACTTCGGGGACGGCGTGCTGCGCCCCTCGGACGTCGCCGCCGGCATCCTCGGCGCCGTCGTCCGCGACCCGGCCGCCGACCGGATCGTCTGGCAGGAGTACCTGGAGACCGTGGTCAGAGAGCGCGACGGCTGGAAGGACTTCTACCGCGCCTGCCGCGAGGTGAGCGCGTGACCGCCCTCGCCACGGCACCCGCGGAGCTCCGGGTGCGGGCGCCCGGGCCGCTGCTGCTCGGGGTGCGGCACCACGGGCCCGGCTCGGCGCGCGGGGTGGCCGCCGCCCTGGACGCGGCCCGGCCCGAGGCCGTGCTGATCGAGGGCCCCGCCGAGGCCGACGCGCTCGCCGCCCTCGCCGCCGACCCGGAGATGCGGCCGCCCGTCGCCCTCCTCGCCCACGCCGTCGACGACCCCGGCCGGGCCGCCTTCTGGCCCTTCGCCGCCTTCTCGCCGGAGTGGACCGCCCTCCGCTGGGCCCTCGCCCGGGACGTCCCCGTCCGCTTCGTCGACCTGCCCGCCGCCCACACCCTCGCCGCCACCGACCCCACCTGGGGCGACGGCGAGGACGAGGCCGACGGCTCCCCCCGGATCGACCCCCTCGCCGAACTCGCCCGGGCCGCCGGGCAGGAGGACCCCGAGCAGTGGTGGGAGGACGTCGTCGAACTCCGCGGCGACACCGACCCCCTCGCCCCCTTCGACGCCCTCGCCGAGGCCATGACCGTCCTGCGCGAGCGGTACGGGCACGGCGGTCACCCGCGCGACCTCGTCCGCGAGGCCCACATGCGGCTGCGGCTGCGGGAGGCCCGCAGGCGGTTCGGGGACGCCGTCGCCGTCGTCTGCGGCGCCTGGCACGTCCCCGCCCTCGCCCGCCGTACCACCGTCACCGCCGACCGCGCCCTCCTCAAGGGCCTGCCCAAGGTGAAGGCCGAGCTGACCTGGGTGCCCTGGACCCACCGCCGACTCGCCCGCCGCTCCGGATACGGCGCCGGGATCGAGTCCCCCGGCTGGTACGACCACCTCTTCTCCGCCCCCGACCGGCCCGTCGAGCGCTGGATGACCAAGGTGGCGGGGCTCCTCCGCGAGGCCGACCACCCCGTCTCCTCCGCCCACGTCATCGAGGCCGTCCGCCTCGCCGAGACCCTCGCCGCGCTGCGCGGCCGACCGCGCCCCGGCCTCGCCGAGACCACCGACGCCGTCCGGGCCGTCCTCTGCGAGGGCTCCGACGTGCCGCTCGCCCTCGTCCGGGACCGGCTCGTCGTCGGCGACGTCCTCGGCGAGGTCCCCGCCGCCGCCCCCGCCGTCCCGCTCCAGCGCGACCTGGACCGGCTCCGCCGCAGCCTCCGCCTCAGGCCCGAGGCCGAGGAGCGCGAGCTCGACCTCGACCTGCGCGGCGACACCGACGCCGCCCGCAGCCGGCTCCTCCACCGGCTCCGGCTCCTCGGCGTCGACTGGGGCCTGCCCGCCGCCGGCCGGGCCGGCACCGGCACCTTCCGCGAGTCCTGGCGGCTGCGCTGGCAGCCCGAACTGCACGTCAGGGTCGCCGAGGCCGGCGTCTGGGGCACCACCGTCGAGGCCGCGGCCACCGCCCGGGCCGAGTCCCTGGCCCTCGCCGCGGAGACCCTCGGCGAGATCACCGACCTCGCCGAGCGCTGCCTGCTCGCCGGTCTCACCGACGCCCTCCCCGCCGTCCTCGGCGCCCTCGCCGACCGGGCCGCGCTCGACACCGACGTGGCCCACCTCGCCGACGCGCTCCCCGCCCTCGCCCGCTCCCTGCGCTACGGCGACGTGCGCGGCACCGACACGGCCGCCCTCGCCGGCGTCGCCACCGGCCTGGCCGAGCGGATCCGCGTGGGCCTCCCGCCCGCCTGCGCCGGGCTCGACGCGGACGCCGCCGCCGGGATGCGCGACCGTCTCGACGGCGTCCACGCCGCGATCGCCCTCCTCCCGGACCCCGCACCGGCCGGCGACCCCGCCGCCCTCGCCTCCCGCTGGGCCGGCACCCTGCGCCGGCTCGCGGGGGCGGAGCGGGTGCCCGGGGTGGTCCGCGGCCGGGCCGCGCGGATCCTCCTCGACGAGGGGCGGCTCCCCGACCACGAGACCGCCCGGCTGATGGGGCTCGCCCTCTCGCCCGGCGCCCCGCCCGCCGACGCCGCCGCGTGGATCGACGGCTTCGTCGGAGGCGCCGGCGGCGGACTGCTGCTCGTCCACGACGAGCGGCTCCTCGCCCTCCTGGACGGCTGGCTCACCGGCGTACCGGCCGAGGCGTTCACCGACGTCCTGCCGCTGCTGCGGCGCACCTTCGGGGCGTACGAGCCGGGGGTGCGGCGCACCCTCGGCGAGCTCGTCGCCCGGGGGCCCGAGGCCGCCCGGCCCGGCGCCGCGCTCCTCCCCGGCTTCGCCGCCGCCCTCGACGAGGAGCGGGCCGACGGGATCCTGCCCCTCCTCGCACTCGTCCTCGGCACGGAGGCCCCCGCATGAGCACCGGCACCACCACCGAGGGCACCGCCGCCGAAGGCGCCTCCACCGGCTTCACCACAGACACCCCCACCGACGCGGACGAACGGCTGCGCCGCTGGCGGCTCGTCCTCGGCGGCGGCGGGGCCTCCGACGGCACCGGCCGCGCCCTGACCGGCACCGACGCCGCCATGGACGCCGCCCTCGCCGCCCTCTACGACAGCCGGGACGGCCAGGACGGCGGCGGGGAGCGCAAGGGCGGGCTCGGCGGCTCCGCCCCCTCCGTCGCCCGCTGGCTCGGCGACATCCGCCGCTACTTCCCCGGCTCCGTCGTGCGGGTCATGCAGCGCGACGCCATCGACCGGCTCGGTCTCGCCACGCTCCTCCTGGAGCCGGAGACGCTGGAGGCCGTCGAGCCCGACGTGCACCTCGTCGGCACCCTGCTGTCGCTGAACAAGGCGCTGCCGGAGACCACCCGGGAGACCGCGCGGGCCGTCGTCCGCAAGGTCGTCGCCGACCTGGAGGCCCGGCTCGCGGCGCGCACCAGGGCGACCGTCACCGGCGCCCTCGACCGCTCCGCCCGGATCAGCCGCCCCCGCCACCGGGACATCGACTGGGACCGCACCCTGCGGGCCAACCTCAAGCACTACCTCCCCGACCACCGCACGGTCGTCCCCGAGCGGCTCGTCGGCCACGGCCGCGCCTCCCGGGCGGTCCGCAAGGAGATCGTGCTCTGCGTCGACCAGTCCGGCTCGATGGCCGCCTCCGTCGTGTACGCCTCCGTCTTCGGCGCCGTCCTCGCCTCGCTCAGGGCCGTCGCCACCCGGCTCGTCGTCTTCGACACCTCCGTCGTCGACCTCACCGACGCGCTCGACGACCCCGTCGACGTCCTCTTCGGCACCCGGCTCGGCGGCGGCACCGACATCAACCGGGCGCTCGCCTACTGCCAGTCACGGATCACCCGCCCCGCCGACACCGTCGTCGTCCTCGTCAGCGACCTGTACGAGGGCGGCATCCGCGACGAGATGCTGAAGCGGGTCGCCGCGATGAAGGCGTCCGGGGTGGGGTTCGTCGCCCTGCTTGCCCTCTCCGACGAGGGAGCCCCCGCCTACGACCGCGAGCACGCCGCCGCGCTCGCCGCCCTCGGCGTCCCCGCCTTCGCCTGCACCCCCGACCTCTTCCCCGAGGTGATGGCCGCCGCCCTGGAGAAGCGGCCCCTGCCGATACCCGACACCGTCTGATCCGTGTCCGGCCGGCCGGACACACGGCTCCCGCCTCCCGTGCGGATTCCGTCGCCGCCCGGCCACCCGGACGGGCGCTTCCGGTCCCACTGAGGCCCATATCACACGTGCGGTGTGACGGCCCTCACCCGGCGCACCGGCGTGGCGTGAGGGGGGCAAAGCCCGCCCCCCGCCTGCCCGATGGCACCCGGGCGGGGGTCGGCGGGTGCCCACGGACAGCCCTCCCGCCCCTACGTTCTGTGACCCGTATCACCGCTCGGTTGTGATCTGCGATTTAGGGACCAACGGCCCACGGGGATAACCTGCGGGACGGACATGCCGCGTCCACGGACACCGTGTACGCCTCCCTAGTGACAGCGCAGTCACGTTGCCCTCCGCGGCACGCCCACGCAGACAACGAACCGCGATCATCTAGAAAAGGGACGCGCGTGGACCTGTTCGAGTACCAGGCGAGGGACCTCTTCGCCAAGCACGGTGTACCGGTGCTGGCCGGTGAAGTCATCGACACGCCTGAGGCGGCGCGCGAGGCCACCGAGCGTCTTGGCGGCAAGTCGGTCGTCAAGGCCCAGGTGAAGGTCGGCGGCCGCGGCAAGGCCGGCGGCGTCAAGCTGGCCGCCACCCCGGACGAGGCCGTCGCCCGCGCGACGGACATCCTGGGCATGGACATCAAGGGCCACACGGTCCACAAGGTGATGATCGCCGAGCTGTCCCCGGAGATCGAGGCCGAGTACTACGTCTCGTACCTCCTCGACCGCACCAACCGCACCTTCCTGGCCATGGCCTCGGTGCAGGGCGGCATGGACATCGAGGAGGTCGCGGAGAAGACCCCCGAGGCCCTCGCGAAGGTCCCGGTCAACGCCAACGACGGCGTCACCCTGGAGAAGGCCCGCGAGATCGTCGCCCAGGCGAAGTTCCCGGCCGAGGTCGCCGAGGGCGTCGCCGAGGTCCTGGTCACCCTGTGGGACACCTTCGTCGCCGAGGACGCCCTCCTCGTCGAGGTCAACCCGCTGGTGAAGACCAAGGACGGCCGCATCCTGGCCCTCGACGGCAAGGTCTCGCTCGACGAGAACGCCGACTTCCGCCAGCCGGAGCACGAGGCCCTGGAGGACAAGGCCGCGGCCAACCCGCTGGAGGCCGCCGCCAAGGCCAAGGGCCTCAACTACGTCAAGCTCGACGGCTCCGTCGGCATCATCGGCAACGGCGCCGGCCTGGTCATGTCGACCCTGGACGTCGTCGCGTACGCCGGTGAGAACCACGGCGGCGTGAAGCCGGCCAACTTCCTCGACATCGGCGGCGGCGCCTCCGCCGAGGTCATGGCGAACGGCCTGGAGATCATCCTCGGCGACGCGGACGTCAAGTCCGTGTTCGTCAACGTCTTCGGTGGCATCACCGCCTGTGACGAGGTCGCCAACGGCATCGTGCAGGCCCTGGAGCTCCTCGCCTCGAAGGGCGAAGAGGTCACCAAGCCGCTCGTCGTGCGCCTCGACGGCAACAACGCGGAGCTGGGTCGCAAGATCCTGTCGGACGCCAACCACCCGCTCGTGCAGCGCGTGGACACCATGGACGGCGCGGCCGACAAGGCCGCCGAGCTCGCGGCCGCGAAGTAAGGGAAGAGGGACAGAACAGCCATGGCTATCTTCCTCAACAAGGACAGCAAGGTCATCGTCCAGGGCATGACCGGTGCCACGGGCATGAAGCACACCAAGCTCATGCTGGGTGACGGCACCAACATCGTCGGCGGCGTGAACCCGCGCAAGGCCGGCACCGTCGTCGACTTCGACGGCACCGAGGTCCCGGTCTTCGGCACCGTCGCCGAGGCGATGAAGGAGACCGGCGCCAACGTCTCGGTCCTCTTCGTGCCGCCGGCCTTCGCCAAGGCCGCCGTCGTCGAGGCGATCGACGCCGAGATCCCCCTCGCCGTCGTCATCACCGAGGGCATCGCCGTCCACGACTCCGCCGCGTTCTACGCGTACGCCGTGGAGAAGGGCAACAAGACCCGCCTCATCGGCCCGAACTGCCCCGGTCTCATCACCCCGGGCCAGTCGAACGCCGGCATCATCCCGGGCGACATCACGAAGCCGGGCCGCATCGGCCTGGTCTCGAAGTCCGGCACGCTGACGTACCAGATGATGTACGAGCTCCGTGACCTCGGCTTCTCCTCCGCCGTCGGCATCGGTGGCGACCCGGTCATCGGCACCACGCACATCGACGCCCTCGCGGCGTTCGAGGCGGACCCCGACACCGACCTGATCGTCATGATCGGCGAGATCGGCGGCGACGCCGAGGAGCGTGCGGCCGACTTCATCAAGGCCAACGTCACCAAGCCGGTCGTCGGCTACGTCGCGGGCTTCACCGCGCCCGAGGGCAAGACCATGGGCCACGCCGGCGCCATCGTCTCCGGCTCCTCCGGCACCGCCCAGGCGAAGAAGGAGGCCCTTGAGGCCGCCGGTGTGAAGGTCGGCAAGACCCCCACCGAGACCGCCAAGCTGGCGCGCGCGATCCTCGCGGGCTGACGCACGGCACCGCACAGGCCGTAAGCGAGCGGGCCCCGCCCCTCCGGGAGACCGGAGGGGC
>NZ_JBHTST010000181.1:0-14619 GCF_042794995.1 Streptomyces sp. NPDC056503 | reverse complement strand
GCGGACACAGCGCTCCGCGGCCGCGGCCGTCGTACGTCACGCCACGGCGTACCGCTCAGGACCAGACGGCGACCAGGTACTCGACGCCGTACGGGGCGTCCTCGTGGAGGAGGCGGCCCGTCAGGCCCGCACCCTCGGCGGCACCCGCGAGGACCTGCCAGGGGGCGCGTCCGGCCGCCTTCAGCTCGTACGCGAGCCCCGCGTCGAGCGCGAGGACGCCGGGCACGTCGGCGGAGCCCAGGACGCGGGCGGCCTCGGCGTCGAAGCCGGCGGCACGCTCGTCGAAGTAGCCGGGGGCCTTCACGGTCCGGCACGCGCTGCCGTCGCCGAGGACGAGCAGGGCGACCCGCTCGGCCGAGGCCGCGAGCCGCCGTCCGGCCTCCGCGCACTCCTCGACCGTCGCCCGCTCGTCGACCCCGAGTCCTTCGACGGGCACGCCGGCCCGGTCGGTACGGTCGACTTGGTCGGCCCGGTCGGTACGGTCGGTACGGGAGAGCAGCCAGGCGCCCACGGAGAGCGAGGCCGGCAGCGGGCGACCGTCCCCGGGGCCCTCGCCGAGGCGCACGGAGTGGTCGACGCCGAATCCGGCGAAGGAGCCCTCGGAACCGGCCGGGAAGGCCCCGAGGGAGCCCTCGGGCGCCGCCCCGACCACGTACAGCCGCTCGGGCCGGGCGGCGGCCAGCACCCCGAGGGCGTCCGCGCAGTGCGTCCGCACGGCCTCCAGCTCGGGGGCGGCACCGCTCGCGACCTCGGGCACGAGGAGCGGCGGGCAGGGGCACACGGCGGCGGCGACAAGCATGATCCGCAGCCTACTGCCCCTACGGCACCCCCGCGGGTGGCCCCGTCAGTGGGCGGCGCCGCAGGCCGGGGCCCCGGCGGCCGGGAGCGGCTCCGGGACACCGATCTTCGGCAGGCCGAGCAGGACGCCGGCCGGCTTGGCGGCGGCCGCGGCCGTGCGCTTCTCCCAGGCGTCGCCCGCGCGGGTGCGGCGGACGGTGGTGGTCGGGCCCTCGGCGAGGAGGTGGTGCGGGGCGGCGTAGGTGATCTCGACGGTCACCACGTCGCCGGGACGGACGTCCTCGTCGGGCTTGGTGAAGTGGACGAGCCGGTTGTCGGGCGCGCGGCCGGAGAGGCGGTGGGTGGCGCCGTCCTTGCGGCCCTCGCCCTCGGCGACCATGACCTCCAGGGTGCGGCCGACCTGCTTCTTGTTCTCGTCCCAGGAGATCTCCTCCTGGAGGGCGACCAGGCGCTCGTAGCGGGCCTGCACGACCTCCTTGGGGATCTGGCCGTCCATCTCGGCGGCCGGGGTCCCGGGGCGCTTGGAGTACTGGAAGGTGAAGGCGTTGGCGAAGCGGGCCTCGCGGACCACGTGCATGGTCTGCTCGAAGTCCTCCTCGGTCTCGCCGGGGAAGCCGACGATGATGTCGGTGGAGATGGCGGCGTGCGGGATCGCGGCGCGCACCTTCTCGATGATGCCGAGGAAGCGCTCCTGGCGGTAGGAGCGGCGCATGGCCTTGAGGACCGTGTCCGAGCCGGACTGGAGCGGCATGTGCAGCTGCGGCATCACGTTCGGCGTCTCGGCCATGGCGGCGATGACGTCGTCGGTGAAGTCGCGCGGGTGCGGGGAGGTGAAGCGGACCCGCTCCAGGCCCTCGACGGAGCCGCAGGCGCGCAGCAGCTTGCTGAAGGCCTCGCGGTCACCGAGGTCGGAACCGTACGCGTTGACGTTCTGGCCGAGCAGGGTGATCTCGGAGACGCCCTCGGCGACCAGCGCCTCGATCTCGGCGAGGATGTCGCCGGGGCGGCGGTCCTCCTCCTTGCCGCGCAGGGCGGGGACGATGCAGAAGGTGCAGGTGTTGTTGCAGCCGACCGAGATCGAGACCCAGGCCGCGTACGCCGACTCGCGGCGGGTCGGCAGGGTGGAGGGGAAGGCCTCCAGGGACTCGGCGATCTCGACCTGCGCCTCCTGCTGGACGCGGGCGCGCTCCAGCAGGACCGGCAGCTTGCCGATGTTGTGCGTGCCGAAGACCACGTCGACCCACGGGGCCCGCTTGACGATGGTGTCGCGGTCCTTCTGGGCCAGGCAGCCGCCGACGGCGATCTGCATGCCGGGGCGCGCGGTCTTCATCGGGGCGAGGTGGCCGAGGTTGCCGTACAGCTTGTTGTCGGCGTTCTCGCGGACCGCGCAGGTGTTGAAGACGACGACGTCGGCGCCGTCGGCGTCCTTGGGGGCGCGGACGTAGCCCGCGTCTTCCAGCAGACCGGAGAGCCGCTCGGAGTCGTGGACGTTCATCTGGCACCCGTAGGTGCGAACGTCGTAGGTCTTCGGTCCTTCGATGCCCACTGTGAGACTCCGGTCGCTGCTGCTGGTCATGCCTTCAAGAGTATTCAAGAGTAGGCGGTCCCCGGCGGGCTCCCGGCCGGAAGCCCGACCGTATGCCCGGCGGGAAGTCCGACCGTATGCCCGGCGGGAAGTCCGACGGCCTGCCCACGCGTGTTGCCCGGCCGTGTGTCGACGTGTGTCGACGTGTGTCGACGTGTGTCGGCTGACCGCATGTCCGCATGTTCGTATGCCCGCGCGTGCGTGGGTGCGTGGGTGCGCGGGTGCATGGGTGTCCGGATGTGACAGGGAATCGTCATTGCCGTCATGGAGCGGGGCGGGCGAAGGTGGGGACATGTCCGAGACGCCCTCCACCACGGCCCCCGCGGCCCACCCCGTCCACCGGGTCGTCGTCGCGGTCTTCCCCGACGTGGACCTCCTCGACGTCACCGGGCCCGCCGAGGTCTTCGCGCTGGCCAACCGGGAGGCGGGCGGCGCCCGCTACCGGGTGCGGCTCGCCGCGCCCGGCGGCGCCGGGGAGGTGCGGACCTCGGCGGGGGTGCGGCTGCTCGCGGACCTCGGCTTCGACGAGGTCGGCGCGGACGTCGACACCCTGCTCGTGCCGGGGGCGGTGGACCCGGCGGAGAACGGCGGGGTCACCGCCCGGCTCGACCCGGAGGTCGTGCGCTGGGTGCGGGAGACCGCGCCGCACGCCCGGCGGGTGGCGTCGGTCTGCGTCGGCGCGCACGTCCTCGCCGCGGCCGGCCTCCTCGACGGGAGGACCGCGACGACCCACTGGTCGACGGCGGCGCAGCTCGCGGCCGACCATCCGGAGGTCACCGTCGACCCCGATCCGATCTTCGTACGGACGGACCGGGGCCGGCTGTGGACCGGGGCCGGGATCAGCGCCTGCCTCGACCTGTCCCTCGCCCTCGTGGCGGAGGACCTCGGCGAGGAGACCGCGCTCTCGGTGGCCCGACAGCTGGTGATGTACCTGAAGCGGCAGGGCGGCCAGAGCCAGTTCTCGGTGCCGCTGAGCCGTCCGGCGGCCGGCCGGCGGGACATCGACGAGCTGCGGCTCTGGATCGCGGACCACCTCGACGAGGACCTGTCCGCGGAACGGCTGGCCGGCCGGATGTGCCTGAGCGAGCGGCACTTCGCCCGGGTCTTCGCGCAGGAGACGGGGTCGAGCCCCGCCGCCTACGTGGAGGCGGCCCGGATCGAGGTGGCCCGGCGCCATCTGGAGACCTCGGACGCGCCGCTCGCCGAGGTGGCGGCGCGGGCGGGGCTCGGGTCGGTGGAGACCCTGCACCGGGCGTTCCGCCGGCAGCTCGCGACGACGCCGGCGGCGTACCGGCGGCGGTTCCGCACCGGGCCGGGCTGACGCCCCCGTCCTGCCCTTCCACTCCCGCTTCCCCACCTTCCCGCTCTTCGTTCCCCAGCTCCCCGCCGTGGGCGGCTTCGCCGCGCCACAAGGAATCCGTTTTCAGATGAAAGGACCCGATATGAGCATCACTCCGTCCACCACCCTCCGTTCCCTCTCCGGCCTGAGCGACGAGCCGGCCCGGCTCGCCGGAGCGGCCCTCGTCCTCATCGACATCCAGAACACCTACCGGTCCGGCGTCATGGCGCTCGAAGGCGCCGAGGAGGCGGTCGCCGAGGCGGCGCGGCTCCTCGCCCGCGCCCGGGAGGCCGGCGCGCCGGTCGTCCACATCCAGCACGACAGCGGTGAGGGCTCCCCGTACGACCTCACGGCGCCGGTCGGCGCGATCTGCGACGAGGTGGCCCCGGCCGAGGGCGAGCCGGTCGTGGTGAAGAACTTCCCGAACTCCTTCCACGCCACCGACCTGGAGAAGGTCCTGACGGACCTCGGCTTCGCGGCGGGCAGCGGGAAGGACCTGGTCCTGGCCGGGTTCATGACGCACATGTGCGTGAACTACACGGCCCAGGCCGCGTTCAACCTGGGCTACCGGCCGACCGTGGTCGCCGAGGCGACCGCGACCCGGGCCCTCACCGCCCCGGACGGGACGGTCGTGCCCGCCGCCGAACTCAAGCGGGCCGCGCTGACCGGGCTGACGGACGTCTTCGCGGTCGTGGTGCCGACGGCGGCGGACCTGTCGGCCTGACCTCCGGGGTCGGGCGGGCCACCGAAGCCGGCCTGGTCTTCGGGCCGGGCGGGCCGGACGCCCTGCCGGACCGGGCGCGCATCCCGATCGACGGGGCTGACGCCGGTCCGGCCGAGGGCGGCGCCGGGGCGGGTGAGGCCAGGCGAGGGCGGGGCCGGGGCGGGCGCGTATCCGGCCCGGCCCGGCCCCGCCCTCGCCTGCCCCGCCCGGCCCGGTGGGGCGCGGGCCTGTCCTGCCCCGTGCCCCGTGACCCGCCCGGCCCCGCCCTGCCCGGCCCGCCCCCTGCGGTTTTCCGCAGGGAGGCCGGGCGGGAACGCTCATACCGGGTCCGAGCTGCGCTTTCTAGGTTGGAGAGAGTCCTCCGGCGGGTCCGCCGCGGGACCTTCCCCCTAGCCATGGAGGGCTCATGACGCCGCTGTTCCCGATCTCCCTCGCCCAAACGGCGCAGGCCCAGGAGCCCGCCGGCGGCATCGCCGGATGGGCCGCCGGGCTCGTCGAGACCCTCGGCGGGCCGGGCGCGGGGTTCGCCATCGCGCTGGAGAACCTCTTTCCTCCGCTGCCGAGCGAGGTGATCCTCCCGCTGACCGGCTTCGCCGCCGGTCAGGGCGTGCTCAGCCTCGCCTCCGCCCTGTTCTGGACGACGCTGGGCTCGGTCGTCGGCGCGCTCGCCCTCTACGGGATCGGCGCGCTCTTCGGCCGGGAGCGGATGCACGCGGTGTGGGCGCGGCTGCCGCTGGTGAAGGTCTCGGACCTGGAGCGGACCGAGGAGTGGTTCCGACGGCACGGCACGAAGGCGGTCCTCCTCGGCCGGATGGTGCCGATCTTCCGAAGCCTGATCTCGGTGCCGGCCGGTGTGGAGCGGATGCCGGTCCCGCTCTTCCTCCTGCTCACCACTCTCGGCAGCCTCGCCTGGAACAGCGTCCTCGTCCTCGCCGGCTACGCCCTCGGCGACCGCTGGGAACTGGTCGAGGCGTACGTGGGCGTGGCGTCCAAGGCCGTCCTCGTCCTGGTCCTCGCGGCCGCCGCCGCCTGGCTCGCCGTACGGCTCCGGAGGCGGGGTACGGAAGCCCGTCACCGCCGTGCCTAGGCGGCGGCCTAGGGTGGGCGACGTGGAACGGGACGGTAACGGGGGGCGGTTCGGGCTCCGGCGTGCGGTGGGGGTGCTGGCCGGGTGTCTGACGGCACCGGTCGGGCTCCTGTACTTCCTGGTGGCGGGGGTCGCGCTCGGCCCCTTCCTGCTGTGGCCGCGGACGCGGGCGTACGCCCTGGGGGTGCTCGGCTCGGGAGCCCGGCGGCTCGGGGGCCTGGAGCGCCGGCGGCGGGCGCGTTTCTTCGGCGACCGGTTCCCGGAGGCGTACCCGGAGGCGTACGGGGATGAGGGCGTGGCCGGGGGCGGGGCCCTGCGGTATCTGGCCGTCCGGTCGTCGACGGGGCTCGTGTGCGGGGTGGTGCTGGCGCTGCTCGGGTTCGGTGTGGTGCTGGCGGTGCTGCTGGTCGGCGGTGTGGTGCGCGGGACCATCGAGGCGGCGGAGCTGCTGACGCAGCTGGTCCTCGGGGGCGTCCTGCTCTTCCTCGGTCTCCAGGGGCTGTTCGCGCTGACCGCGCTCGACGCCCGGCTGGCCCGGGAGTACTTCGGGCCGTCGGAGCGGGAGCTGCTGCGCCGCCGGATCGAGGAACTGTCGCTCAGCCGCGCCGCCGTCGTCGGGGCCGTGGACACGGAGCGGCGGCGGATCGAGCGGGACCTCCACGACGGGGTGCAGCAGCGGCTGGTGGCCCTCGCCATGCTCATCGGGCGGGCGCGCCGGAGCGGCGGCCGGGACCCGGAGCGGGCGGCGGAGCTGCTGGACCAGGCGCACCAAGAAGCCCAGGACGTGCTGGCCGAACTGCGGGAGGTGGCCTGGCGGGTGTACCCGTCGGCCCTGGACAGTCTCGGTCTGGAGGAGGCGCTCGGCGGGGTCGCCCAGCGGTGCGCGCTGCCGCTGAGGATCGCGTACGAGGTGGCGGGCCCGCTCCCCCGCCCGGTGGAGACGGCGGCGTACTTCGTCGTCTCCGAGGCCGTCACCAACGCGGCCAAGCACTCCGCCGCCTCGGCCGTCTCGGTACGGGTCGCGGGGGCGCCCGGCGGCCCGCTGACCGTGCGGGTCGAGGACGACGGCCGGGGCGGCGCCGACCCGGCGGGCAGCGGCCTGACCGGGCTGCGCGGGCGGGTCGCCGCGCTCGACGGCGTCCTGCGGATCGACAGCCCCCTCGGGGGACCCACCACCCTCTTCGTGGAGCTGCCGTGCGTGTGATCCTGGCCGAGGACTCGACCCTGCTGCGGGAGGGGCTCGCCCGCCTGCTCGCGGAGGAGGGGCACGAGGTCGTCGGGGCGTTCGGGGACGCGGTGACGCTCGTCGCCGAGACGGAGGCGCTCCGGCCCGACGTGGCCGTCGTGGACATCCGGATGCCGCCGACCCACACCGACGAGGGTCTGCGGGCGGCCGTGGAGATCCGCGAACGGCTGCCGGGGACGGGCGTCCTGGTCCTCTCGCAGCACGTCGAGCGCAGCTACGCGGCCCGGCTGCTCGCGGCCGGGGCCGAGCGGGTCGGCTATCTGCTGAAGGACCGGGTGGCGCAGGTCGAGGAGTTCCTCGACGCGCTGGAGCGGGTCCACGCGGGCGGGGCGGCGATCGACCCGGAGGTCGTACGGCAGCTGGTGGTCCGCAGCGCGCACGCCGATCCGCTGGCGCGGTTGACCCCGCGCGAGCGGGAGGTGCTCCAGGTGCTCGCCGAGGGGTACACGAACACGGCGATCGCCCGTCGGCTGCACCTGTCGCTGAGCGCGGTGGAGAAGCACCTCAACGCGGTCTTCGACAAGCTGGAGCTGCGGGGGACCGAGGGCCACAGCCCCCGGATCCTCGCGGTCCTGCGGTATCTGGAGGCATGAGCCGCCGTCCGGAGGCGCGGCCGGTCCTCCCGTAGCACCCGCCGTCCGGAGGCGCGGCCGGTCAGGAAGCGGGCCGGGTCAGGAGGGCGTGCAGACGGACGAGCGTCCGTTCGTCGCCGAAGCCGCCCGCCTTGATGACGACGGGGACGCGGGGCACGCCGGCCGGGCCGGCCAGGGTGCCCCGGGCGATGCCGGGTTCGGGTTCGTCGTGGAGGTCGATGCCGTGCGCGCCGAGCGCGCGCAGGACGGCCTCGGCGGTCTCCCCGCCGGTGAGCACGAGCCCGTCGAAGGGCGCGCGGGCGGCCAGCGCAGCCACGGACGCGGCCAGTTCGCGGGTCAACTCGGCTGGGTCTGCGCGCCGTTCGTGCGGCGTGTGGAGGATCCGTACGGGAGTGTCGACGGCCGCCCGCAGCGGCTCGGCGGCGACGGCCGCCACCGCGCCCGGCTCGCCGGCCAGCAGGGCGAGCTGTCGGCGGGTGGCCGGGTTGGCACTGCCGACGGCCACCAAGGGACGTGCGGAGAGCGGCAGTTCACGCGTACCCGCGCCGCCCCCGGGGAGCTCGTGGTGACGGGCGAGGGCGGCGGCCAGACCCGGGGAGCCGACCCACAGGACGGCCCGGTGGTCGGGCACGGCGGCGACGATCCGGTCCAGGTCGGCGTCGGTGGCGGCGGAGCAGACGAACAGCCCTCCACGAGGCAGGACTTCGGCGAGTTCCTCCGGCCGGCCGGAGTCGACCGGAACGGCGTCCGGGAGGATCAGGGCGAGGTCGGCCGTACGGACGGGGTGGGCCGGGTCGCGGGCGAACTCGCTCTCGTCGACGCGGACTTCCCGGACGTACTGCACGCCGTCGCGGGTGGTCCGCCCCTCGGCCGGGAAGGCGGGAGCGATCACGACCGCCCGCCGCCCCGAACCCTCCCGCGCGGCACGGATCTCGGCGGCCACATGCCCCCGGAGGGTCGAGTCGACGGTCTTGAGCAGCAGCCCCGCCCCGGACAGGGCGCGGGCCGCCTCCCGGGTACGCGCCACGGCCCCGGCCTCGTCCAGGAGCCGGCTGCCGAGGTCGACGGCGAGCACCCCGCCCTCCTGCCCATGGCCGGCGAGCGGACTGCCGGAAAGGAGGATCCGGGCCGGATGGCCGCCCCGGCGGAAGGGCGCGGCCCCGTCGCCCGCGCTGGTCAGGTCGTCGGCGAGAACGGCGACGCGGGGCGGGGTGACGGGCGGGGCGGGCTGCATCGACGGCTTCCTCGGGTCGTACGGACGCGGGCAGGGGTGCGTGCTCGCCCCACCCTCACCCGCGCGGCCCGCTCAGTCCAGCGGCCACCGGACGGTTCCGCACGCGGCACGGCCCGGAGGGCGCGGCCGGGCGAGGACGGGGCGGACCGTGCGGCCGGTGAGAGCGGAGGGGACGGAGAGGGCGGAGAGGGCAGAGAGGGAGACGAGGACCGTGCGGCGGGTGAGAGCAGTGAGGACGGCAAGGGCGGTGACGTCGAGGGACTCGGCGGGGCGGCACACGGGTGCCGAGGTCACGGACATGCGGAGACTCCCTTGGGACAGGGGTGAGCCGAGCGCCCGGCGGGGGCCAGGGGCGGGCAGAGGGGACTGCCCTCAAGATCACCGGGCGCCTCCCGACGCTAACCGCACCGACCCCGGCACCACGACAGGACACACGGCGAGACCTCGCCGCCGGGAACCGCTCACCGCTTCGGCGGAGCGCGCACGGGACCGGCCGGAGGCCCTCCGGCGGCTCACGGGGCTCGCGGAGACTCCCGGCGGCTCGGAGGCTCGGGAACTCCCGACGGCCCGGAGACTCCCGGCGACTCCCGGTAGCTCGGAGACTCCCCGTGGCCCCCCGGCCACCGGGAGCCACCAGCGGCCACCCGGGCGGCCCCACCGCAGCGGACATCACAGCCGCGCCCGCCCGATCTCCCTGGCCAGGGGCCTCGGCCACCTGGCAGGATCGACGGCATGTTCGCCTCCCTCACCCGTGCCGCACGCCGCCGCCTCCTCGCGCTCGCGGCCGCGCTGGTCGTGGTGTGCGGGGTGCTCCTGTGGTGGGTGGCGCCGTTCGGCACCTCGACGCCCCGCGGTGCGATCACCTTCAGCACCGGGGTTCCCACCGGCGTGTACCAGCAGTACGGCGAGCTGCTCAAGCAGGCCATGGCGAAGGACCTCCCCGAGGTCTCGATCACCCTCACGAACAGCGAGGGCTCCCAGCAGAACCTGGCGAGGGTCGCCTCCGGGGAGGCCGACTTCACGGTCGCGACCGCCGACGCCGTGGCGCAGTACATCCGCGACCGCCGGCCCGGATTCGAGCGGCTGCGGGGCTGCGCCCGGCTCTACGACGACTACGTCCAGCTCGTCGTGCGCAAGGGATCGACCGTCCAGACCGTCTCCGACCTGCGCGGACTGAAGGTCGGCGTCGGACAGGACGGCTCGGGCGTCCGGCTGATAGCGGACCGGGTCCTCGCGGCCGCCGGGCTCACCCCGTCCCGGGACGTGACCGCGGTGCCGGTCGGGATCGACTCGATGCCCAAGATGCTGGAGAACGGCAGCCTCGACGCCTTCTTCTGGTCCGGCGGGCTGCCGACCGAGGCCGTGAAGTCGCTGTCGGAGCGGGCCTCGGTCCGGCTGGTCCCGATGGACGCCCCGCTGGTGGAGGCGCTGCGGGACGTGGGCGATTCGACCCGGCACTACCGCTCGGCGGTCATTCCGGCCGACGCGTACGCGGCCGCGCAGGACGGGCAGCGGGTGAAGACGCTGGCCGTGGCGAACCTGATGGTGACGACGGCCGAGGCCGACCCGGACCTGGTGGAGGGCTTCACCCGGTCGGTGATCGACAGCCGGGACGGCATCGGCAGCCAGGTGCACCCGGCCCAGCTGGTGGACCTGCGGACGGCCGTCTACACCGAGCCCCTCACCCTCCACGACGGCGCCCGCCGCTACTACCGCTCGGTCAAGCCCTGAGCCGTACGGGCTCCGCCCCGACCGTCCGGGCGGCCGATCCGGGCCGCCCGCCGGTCACGAGACGCGGACCCTCACGAGACGCAGACCCCTCACCCGAGGACAGACGACCGCCTGACCGCCCCTCCTCCGTCCGTCCTCCGTCCGCCCGCCAACGGTCCACTCGCCCGCCCGTCAACGGTCCGCCGGCCCGTACCGCGGCACCGTGACCGTCACCCGCAGCCCGTGCGGCTCGTTCGGGGCGAAGGCGATCCCGCCGCCGGTGGCGGTCAGCAGGACGCGGGCGATGGAGAGGCCGAGGCCCGAACCCTTGACGTTCTGGTGGCGGCCGGCGCGCCAGAAGCGGTCCCCGACCCGGGTCATCTCCTCCTCGGTGAGGCCGGGGCCGAGGTCGGCGACGACGACCTCCACCGCGTCCTTCCCGGGCAGGACCCGCACCGTGACCCGCTCGCCCGCCGGCGTGAACTTGAGCGCGTTGTCCACGACCGCGTCCAGGGCGCTCGACAGGGCCACCGGGTCCGCCCAGCCGGTCGCGGCCCCGCACTCCCCCACCAGCAGGACGCCCTTGTCGTCGGCGACCGGCCGCCAGGAGGCGATCCGCTCGGCGGTGAGCGCGCCGACGTCGGTCAGTCGCAGATCGGCGGCGGCGTGCTCGGCGAGGGCCAGGTCGAGGAGGTCGTCGAGGACCCGCGCGAGCCGCTTGCCCTCGGTACGCACGGCGGCGATCTCCTCGTTCCCCTCGGGGAGTTCGAGGGCGAGCAGCTCGATGCGGAGCAGCAGCGCGGCGAGCGGGTTGCGGAGCTGGTGGGACGCGTCGGCGACGAACGCCCGCTGCTGCTCCAGGGATTCCTCGACGTGGTCGGCCATCTCGTTGAACGAGCGGGCCAGGCGGCGCAGTTCGGGTGGTCCGCCGGCCTCGGCGACCCGGGAGTTCATCCGGCCGGTGGCGATGTCGTGGGTGACGCCGTCCAGGACCCGGACCGGGCGCAGCACCCAGCCGGTGAGGCGTACGGCGGCGCCGACGGCGAGCAGCATCGCGGCGGCCTCGCCGGCGAAGATCACCAGCCAGCCGCGCAGGATGCGGGCGCGGAGGTCCCCGGTGGGCGAGTCGGTGACGACCACGGCGACGACGTCCCCGTCGCGGACGACGGGGGAGGCGATGATGAGGCGGGCGTGCGGCTGCCAGGGCCAGACCTGCGGCGGGTCGTGGCTGCGGCGGCCGAGCAGGGCCTCGTTGAAGGCGCGGCGGCCCTCGCCGTCGTAGGGGACGACCCAGTCCTCGGGGGCGGCGGCCATGGAGCGGTTGTCGCGGTAGAAGATGCCGGTCCGGATGCCGTACACGTCGTGGTAGCTGGCGAGCTCGCCGCTGAGGGTGGTGCGGCGCTCGTCGCTGCCGGTGGCCGGGTCGCCGACGAACTGGGCGAGGGCGGCGAAGCGGGCGGCGTCGTCGAGGCGGTCGACGACGACCCGCTGCTGCTGGGCGGCGGCGAGGCTGGCGGCGAGCGGGAAGCCGAGGGCGAGCAGGACCCCCGCCATCAGGACGATGAGCAGGGGGAGGAGTCGGGTGCGCACGGGCGGGGCGGCCGGGCGTTACGCGGCCGGGGCGACCAGGCGGTAGCCGACGCCCCGCACGGTCTCGATCAGGGCGGGCATCCGCAGCTTGGAGCGGAGCGAGGCGACGTGCACCTCCAGGGTGCGGCCGGTCCCCTCCCAACTGGTCTGCCAGACCTCGGAGATGATCTGCTCGCGACGGAAGACGACGCCGGGCCGCTGGGCGAGGAGGGCGAGCAGGTCGAACTCCTTGCGGGTGAGGGCGACGGGTTCGCCGTCGACGCTGACGCGCCGGGTGGGCAGCTCGACGGCGACGGCGCCGAGCCGCAGCACGGTGGCGTCGGCGGAGCCCGTACCGCCGGTGGCCTCGTCGGAGGCGCCGGGGCCCGTGGTGCGCCGGGAGACGGCGTGGATGCGGGCGAGCAGTTCGCCGGTGTCGTAGGGCTTGACGACGTAGTCGTCGGCGCCGAGGTTGAGGCCGTGGATCCGGGAGCGCACGTCGCTGCGGGCGGTCACCATGATCACCGGGGTGGTCGTGAGCTTCCGGATGCGGGCGCAGACCTGGTAGCCGTCCTGGTCGGGGAGGCCGAGGTCGAGGAGGATCACGCCGTACGAGGGGCGCTCGCCCTGTGCCGTGGGGAGGACGGCCTGGAGGGCCTCCTCGCCGTTGCGGGCGTGGGTGACGGCGAAGCCGTGCTTGGCGAGGATCGCGGAGAGGGCCGCGGCGACGTGGTCGTCGTCCTCGACGAGCAGCAGTCGCATGGTCTTCTCCTCTCGTTCGCCCGGGGTGCCCCGGATCGGGGCATGAACGCCCATGAACGCCGATCACCGACGTCACAGTCAAGTGCCACCTGGCGGACCGCCCGCTTCCGTTATCCACCCGGTACGGCTCCGCAGGTCACCTTCACACAGGGTGCCCGCTCGTGGCCCTATCGTTATCCTCAATTTCCGCTCAGATGTGATGACGGTCATCCGGACGTGTCTCTAGTGTCCTCCCAACCGAGGAGGACGGAGCAAGAGGCCGATGAGCGGAGTGGCAGTGTCCAAGGACCACGAGGACTCCCCGCGGGCCCAGGAGGACCTGGTCGTCCTGTCCGGGGTGAACAAGCACTTCGGCGCGCTGCACGTGCTGCAGGACATCGACCTCACGATCGGCCGCGGTGAAGTCGTCGTCGTCATCGGGCCGTCGGGTTCCGGCAAGTCGACGCTGTGCCGCACGATCAACCGCCTGGAGACCATCGACGCGGGCACGATCACGATCGACGGGAAGCCGCTGCCCGCGGAGGGCAGGGAACTGGCGCGACTGCGGTCGGACGTCGGCATGGTCTTCCAGTCCTTCAATCTCTTCGCGCACAAGACGGTGCTCGAGAACGTGATGCTGGGCCAGATCAAGGTTCGCGGCACCGCGAAGGGCGAGGCGGAGACCAAGGCCCGCGCCCTGCTGGAGCGGGTGGGCGTGGCCGCCCAGGCCGAGAAGTACCCGGCACAGCTCTCCGGTGGCCAGCAGCAGCGCGTGGCGATCGCCCGCGCGCTCGCCATGGGTCCGAAGGTGATGCTCTTCGACGAGCCGACCTCGGCCCTGGACCCGGAGATGATCAACGAGGTCCTGGAGGTCATGCAGCAGCTGGCCCGGGAGGGCATGACGATGGTGGTCGTGACGCACGAGATGGGCTTCGCCCGCTCCGCGGCCGACCGGGTCGTCTTCATGGCCGACGGCAGGATCGTCGAACAGGCCACCCCCGAGGAGTTCTTCAGCAACCCGCGCAGCGACCGGGCGAAGGACTTCCTCTCCAAAATCCTGCACCACTGAGCGAGTCGACGACCTAGTCTTCGCAACTCACGCCTACCCAAGGGACGTTCACCCATGAAGCTTCGCAACGCCTCCGCGGCCGCCGCGGCCGCCGTCGTCCTCGCCCTGACCGCCACCGCCTGCGGCACCGGCTCCGACTCGGGCAGCAACGGTGACAAGATCACCATCGGCATCAAGTTCGACCAGCCGGGTCTCGGCCTGAAGACCCCGGACGGCTCGTACGCGGGCTTCGACGTCGACGTCGCGAAGTACGTCGCCAAGGAGCTGGGCTTCGACGAGGGCAAGATCAACTGGAAGCAGGCGCCCTCCGCCGAGCGCGAGAACCTCATCAAGAACGGCGACGTGAAGTTCATCGTCGCGAGCTACTCGATCAACGAGAAGCGCCTGAAGGAGGTCGACTTCGCCGGCCCGTACTTCCTGACCCACCAGGACCTGCTGGTCCGCGCCGACGACTCCTCGATCACCAAGGTCGAGGACCTCAACTCCAAGAAGCTCTGCTCGGTCACCGGCTCGACCTCCGCGCAGAACGTCAAGGAGAAGCTGGCCCCGCAGGCCGACCTCCAGCAGCTCGGCGGGTACTCCGAGTGCCTGACCGGCCTGGAGAACAAGGCCGTCGACGCCCTCACCACCGACGCCTCCATCCTCGCGGGCTACGCCTCGCAGAAGGAGCACCAGGGCAAGTTCAAGCTCGCCGGCCTGACCATGAGCGACGAGAACTACGGCATCGGCCTGAAGAAGGGCGACTCCGAGCTCAAGGGCAAGATCAACAAGGCCCTGGAGAAGATGGTGTCCGACGGCACCTGGGACAAGCTCGTGAAGCAGCACTTCGGCCCGTCCGGCTACAAGAACGAGCCCGCCCCGAAGATCGCGGGCTGACCGAGCGCGCTGCCGTGGGGGGCGCCCCCCCCCGGGGGGGGGGGGGGG
>NZ_JBHTST010000180.1:0-14695 GCF_042794995.1 Streptomyces sp. NPDC056503 | reverse complement strand
TTTGTGTAAAACCCACTGTGGGGGGCGCCCGTGGGCGGGGGGGCCCGGCCCCCCCGGGGCGCGCGCCCCGCGCCCGCCCCCCCCGCCCGCGCGGGCCGGCGGGGACGGAGACGTCCCGGCCGGCCACGAAGGGAGCCGACATGGCCGATCCCACCGTCAGCACCACCGTCCCCGCCTCCCGTCCCGCCAAGACGCCGGACGACTCGCGGGTGCTGCTCGCCCACATCATGAGCGAGCACGACACCAACCTGTACGGCACCATCCACGGCGGCGTGATGATGAGGCTCATCGACGACGCCGCCGCGGCGGCCGCCGGACGGCACGCCGGCGGACCCGCCGTCACCGTCTCGGTCGACCGCATGACGTTCCTCGCCCCGGTACGGGCCGGGGACCTGCTCAGCGTCGAGGCCGGGCTCGAACGGGCCGGGCGGACCTCCATGACGGTCGGGGTCCGGGTGACCGCCGAGCGGTGGAACCACTCCGGCCCCGCGACCGAGGTCGCCACCGCGTTCCTGACCTTCGTGGCCATCGACGCGGCCGGCGACCCGCGGCCGGTCCCCGCGCTCGACGTGACGCTGCCCGGAGTGACGGCGTCCTGAGTCGCGTCGCCCTGGGCCGCGTCGCCCGGAGTCGCGTCGCCCGGAGTCGCGTTGCCCGGAGTCGCGTTGCCCGGAGTCGTGTTGTCCGGAGTGATGCCGCCCTGGGCTGCGTTGCCCGGAGTCGTGTTGCCCAGGGCGACGCCGCCCGGACCCGGGTGACGCCCTCCGGGGGCAAGATCCCGTTGTGGTAACTTGCCCGGGCCAGTCGCACCTGCGTACGTATCGAGACGGTATGTGCACGGGTCAGGGAATCCGGTGGGAATCCGGAACTGACGCGCAGCGGTGAGGGTGACGGGCGGGACATCGGCCACTGGGCCCCTGGGGGGTCTGGGAAGGCGTTCCGTCCGGACGACCCCGAGTCCGAAGACCTGCTGGCGCCCCGGGGGGCGGGCATCGCCGTCCGGGGAGCACCGTACGACAGGCTCCGCGCATGAGCCGTGACGCAGAGGACTCCTCCGTGCCCCTCGCCCACCCCGTCCGTTCCGCCGTGCCGCTCGTGGCCGCTGCCGTCCTCCTGACCGGCTGCGGCGCCGGCGGGACGGCCCCGGTCCCGTCCGAAGCGAAGGGGACCGCCGCCGGTCACCCCGTCCGCCTCGACAACTGCGGGCAGCGCGTGGAGGTCGACCGCGCGCCCCGCCGCGCCGTCGCCCTCGACCAGGGCTCGGCCGAGATCCTGCTCTCGCTCGGCCTGGCCGACCGGATGGCGGGCACCGCCACCTGGACGGACCCGGTGCTCAAGGGGCTGGAGAAGGCGAACGCGACCGTGCCCCGGCTCGCCGAGCGCTACCCGTCGTTCGAGAAGGTGCTCGACGCCGAACCCGACTTCGTCAGCGCCTCCTTCCTCTACACCCTCGGCAAGGGGGGCGTGGCGCCCCGCGAACAGTTCACGAAGCTCGGCGTCCCCACGTACCTCTCCCCCGCCGACTGCGTCGGCAAGGACAACAGCGGCGACGGCGACGGCGTACGGACCGAACCGCTCACGATGGACTCCGTGTACGGCGAAGTCCGCGACCTGGCCCGGATCTTCGGCGTGCCGGAGCGCGGCGAGAAGCTCGTCGGGGAACTCCGCGCCCGGGTGGAGAAGGCGAAAGCCGGCGCCGACTTCGGCGACGCGTCCGTCCTCTACTGGTTCTCCGACTCCCAGGGGCCGTACATGGCCGGATGCTGCGGCGCGCCGGGGATCGTCAGCGGGGCCCTCGGCGTGAAGAACGTCTTCGACGACACGAAGGAGGAGTGGCCGCAGATCAACTGGGAGACGGTCGTCGACCGCGATCCCGACGTGCTGGTGATCGCCGACCTGACCCGCAAGGCCCAGTCGGCCGAAAGCGCCGCGAAGAAGATCGAGTTCCTGGAGTCGCACCCGGTCACCCGGAACATGACGGCGGTCCGGAAGAAGCGGTACGTGATCCTCAGCGGCCAGGCCATGAACCCCACCATCCGCACCCTGGAGGGCATCGAGCAGGTGGCCGCCGCCCTGCGCACGTACGGGCTCGCGAAGTGACCGGGTCCGGGACGGATTCGGTCGCCGAGGCCGGAACGGCAACCGGGACGGGGGCCGCAGCGTCCGGGACGGAGGCCGCGTCATCCGGAACGGAGGCCGTCACGTCCAGGGCTGAGGCCGCGGCGTCCGAGGCGGAGGCCGTCGCGCCCAGGGCGGGCCGGAAGGACCGCGCCGCCGGGCGGGCCGTGGGGCTTGCCTCCTCCCGGGCGCTCACGCCGCTCGCCGGGGCGGCCGGGGTCCTCCTCCTGTGCGTCTCCGTCGCGCTCGCCCTCACCCTCGGCCCGGCCGACGTCCGGGTCGCCGACGCCTGGTCCGTCGTCGCCTCCCACCTCGGCGGGGAGCCCTCCGGCCTGAGCCCGATCCGCGAAGGCATCGTCTGGGACCTGCGGCTGCCGCGTACGCTCCTCGCGGCCGTGTGCGGGGCTGGACTCGCCGTCTGCGGTGCGGTGATGCAGTCCCTGCTGCGCAACCCGCTCGCCGACCCGTTCGTCCTCGGCGTCTCCTCCGGCGCGTCGACCGGGGCGGTCGCGGTCGTCGTCCTCGGCGCCGGCGGGGGGCTGGTGTCCGTCACCGGAGGCGCCTTCCTGGGCGCGGTCTGCTCCTTCGCCCTGGTCCTGCTGCTGAGCCACACCCTGGGAGGCTCGACGGACCGCGTCGTCCTCGCCGGGGTCGCCGCGATGCAGCTCTTCTCCGCCCTGACCTCCTTCGTGGTGATGACCGCCGCCGACGCCGAGACCACCCGGGGCGTCCTCTTCTGGCTGCTCGGCTCGCTCAGCGGCGCGGGCTGGACCGACGTCGGGGTGTGCGCGGCCGTCCTCGCCGGCGCGCTGCTGGTCTGCGGCGGACACGCCCGCACGCTGGACGCCTTCGCGTTCGGCGAGGACGCGGCGGCGACGCTCGGCGTCCCGGTGGCGCGGACCCGCCTGGTCCTCCTCTCGGTCACCGCCCTGCTGACCGCCGTCCTGGTGTCCTCGGCGGGGGCGATCGGCTTCGTCGGCCTGGTCCTGCCGCACGCGGTCCGCGCCCTCGGCGGTCCCGGTCACGCCCGGCTGCTGCCGCTGACCGCGCTGGCCGGGGCCGTCTTCCTGGTCTGGGCCGACACCCTCGCCCGTACGGTCCTCGATCCTCAGGAGGTGCCGGTCGGCGTGGTGACGTCGCTGATCGGCGTCCCCGCGTTCGTCCTCGTCCTCTACCGCACCAGGAGCAGCCGATGACCGGAACGCCGCCGCCGACCGACGCCGGTACGGGGCTCCGCGCCGACCGGGTCTCGCGGACCGCCGGGGGCGCGCTGGTCCTGGACGGAGTGACCCTGGCGCCCCGCCCGGGCACGCTCACCGGGCTGCTGGGCCCGAACGGCTCGGGCAAATCCACCTTCCTCCGCGTCCTGGCGGGCGTCCTGGCCCCGGACACCGGCGTCGTGACCCTGGACGGCGCCCCGCTCGGCGCCGTCCCGCGCCGCGCGCTCGCCCGGCGCGTCGCGGTCGTCGAGCAGCACGCCGACACCCAGGTCGACCTCACCGTGGCCGACGCCGTACGCCTCGGCCGCGTCCCGCACCGCAGGGCCTGGTCGCCCGCGACGGCCGCCGACGAGGAAGCCGTACGGTCCGCCCTCGCCCGCACGGGACTGGCCGACCGGGCCCACCGCACCTGGCGCACCCTCTCCGGCGGCGAACGCCAGCGCGTCCAGATCGCCCGCGCCCTCGCCCAGGAGCCGCGCGAGCTCCTGCTCGACGAACCGACGAACCACCTCGACATCCAGCACCAGCTGGACCTCCTGGCCCTGGTCTCGGCCCTGCCCCTCACCTGCGTCGTGGCCCTGCACGACCTCAACCTCGCCGCGATGCACTGCGACCACCTGGTGGTCCTGCGCGAGGGGCGCGTGGTCGCCGCGGGCCCGGTACGCGACGTCCTCACCGAACGCCTCGTCGCGGACGTCTACGGCGTCCGCGCCTCCGTCACCCATCCCGGCCCGGACGGCCGCCCCCACATCCGCTTCCTCGGCACGGCGCACCAGGTCGACGCCTGACCCGGCGGCGGTCCGGTCGTGCCCCGTCGGCACGCGCCGGGGGGTGGTCCGGCGCGATCGCCCGCGAACGGGGTCCTCACCCTGCTTCGCCGTCGGCTCCGAACCGTGGAGCCGGGGCCGTCCTGCGTACCGCGACGAGCGCCGCGTCGTCGCCGAGGTGGCCGCCGGCGTACGTCTGGAGGTCGGCCCGCAGCCGGTCCAGCAGGGTCGCCGGGTCGTCCCCGGCACCGGCCCAGGCGGCGAGACGTTCCGTGAGGGGGTAGAAGGCGCGGGAGTCGTCCCGCGCCTCCGTCACCCCGTCCGTGTGGAGGAGCAGGACGTCTCCGGCCCCGAACGGGAAGGTCTCGACCGTCACGTCCGCGGCGAGCACGTCCGAGAGCCCCAGTGGAGGACTCGTACCGCCCGATTCGAGGGGGATCACCCGCCCACCGCTGAGGAGCAGCGGCGGCGGGTGACCGCAGTTCACGAGGCGCACCACCGGTTCGTGGTCGGGGATGTCGAGCACGAGGGCGGTGACGAAGGCCTCGTCCGTGCCGTCGACCGTGGCGTCGGCCGTGCCGCCGGGGCCGGAGCCGGCGGCCCACAGCGCCCGCTCGGCCGAGCCGACGCCCGCCTCCAGCTGCCCGACCAGCTCCGGCAGGCCCGGCTCCCGGCGGGCCGTGACCCGGAAGGCGCCCAGGACCAGCGACGCCTCGCTGATGGCGTCGAGGCCCTTGCCCCGGGCGTCGCCGATGAGGAGCCGGGTCCCGGAGGCCGTGCGGGCGGCGGCGTACAGGTCGCCGCCCATCTGCGCCTCCTCCTCGGCCGCGAGGTAGACCGAGGCGATCCGCAGGGGGCCCGCCCGCTCGGGCAGAGGCGGGAGGACGACGCTCTGGGCCGCGTGGGCGATCGAGCGCAGGCGCGCCATCCGGCTCTCGTCGCGTTCGCGCAGGTGGGCGAAGAAGGTCGCGATGACCGAGATCAGGACGAGGGCGACGATCTGGTAGGTGTGGTTGAGGTCCGTGACGCTCGTCCGCGCGACCGCCACCACCGTCTGCGCGAGGATCGCGACGGCCCCCACGAAGGCCGTCATCCGGGCTCCCGCGAAGGACGCCGTCATGGCGGGCGCGGCGATCAGGAACGGCCCCAGGTGCACCTCGGGCGGGACCAGGAGGTCCACCACCGTGACCACCGCGATCAGCGCGAACGACACGGCGAGCAGGAACCGCCGCCCGCCGCGCCGTGACGGACGGGAGACGGGGCCTCGCCGGAAGGGGGACACGTAAAAGGCATACCCCAGGCGCCTGGGCCTGTCCTGTCGCGGCATCGCAGCGATGGTGACGGGCGGGGTCGGCCGGGTGCCCCTGGAGGGCCGCGGGGCCCGCGGCCCTGCGTAGAGTGTGGCCGGGCGCGGTGAGATCACGAGGAGTCTGTGTTGACCGCGGTCAGCCTTGAGCACACCACCGTCCCCGCCGACAGCGGCGAGGTGACCCTGCTGATAGCCCGCCGGGTGGAGCCCGGCCACGAAGCCTCGTTCCAGCGGTGGGCGAAGGGCATCCTGGACACCGCGGCCGCCTTCCCCGGCCACCTCGGGTACGGGCTCTTCCGCTCCTCCGGCGGCGACGCGCCATGGTTCCTCGTGCACCGGTTCCAGGACGCGGAGGCCTGCCGGACGTGGCAGGAGTCGCCGGAGCGCGCGGCCTGGTTCGCCGACTGCGAGGGGCACCACCACACCGAGATCGCCCGGCGGAAGCTGACCGGCATGGAGACCTGGTTCGCCAAGCCGGGCTCCACGCGGCCCGCGCCGCCCCGCTGGAAGATGGCGGTGAGCGCGACCCTCGCGATCTACCCGATCTCCGTCCTCGGCGGCCTCTTCCTCACGCCCCACCTCAGGGGTCTCCCCCTGCTCCTCGGCAGCGCGGTCACCGCGTGCGTCTTCAACGTGTTCATGACGTACGTGTCGATGCCGGCCGTGAGCAGACTGCTGCGCCGCTGGCTCACCCCGTGACGGACGCCCGTCGCGTCCTGCGCAGGCCCATCAGGACGCAGCACGCCGCCAGGCCCGCCGCCGTCAGGGCCGCGCCGGACGCGGACGGCAGCCCGTCCATCACGAGGACGCCGACCAGGACGGCGACGAGTCCGTCGAACTGCCACACGAAGACCCGGAGTCCGGCGAGGTCTCCCAGGGGCGTGACGACGGGGAGCAGCAGTTCGACGGGCAGGTCGGTCTTCATCTCGCGCAGGAACCTCGCGCCGAGCACGAGCACCACGGAGCCCGCGACGAGCAGCGCCGTGTCGGCCGGGGGGCGGCCGTCCCGGAGCGGCCGGCCGGCCAGGAGCACGGCCCCGGCCGCCAGGCCCGTCGCGCCGGCCACCGCGACGACCGGCCAGGTCAGGGCGCGGGCGGGCGCGCCGCCCCACCGGGGGCCGAGCAGCGGGGCGAGGACCAGTTCGTCGCGCAGGCCGCGCCAGGTCTCGCCGACCCACCCCGACCCCCCGTACACGGCGGCCGCGCCGACCACCCAGGACAGGGTCGCCGTCCTGGCCTGCGGCTCCGCGACGCCGAGCGTCAGCAGGGCCCCACCGGCCGTCAGGAAGACGGCGGCGGCGACCGTCCGGCCCCGGGTGCGGAGCGCGCGGACCGCGCCCTGGGCCAGGTGGCCGCGCAGGCGCCCGTCCGGGCGGACCAGGGCCGAGGCGTACCCGCGCGGCGCCGGGCGGTAGAGGTCCAGCGCGTGGTGGAGCGTGCCGGTCCAGGCGAAGGTCTGGGCGTCGGCGGCGCGCGCCGCCTCGCGGGCGAGCCGGGCGAGGTCGACCGTACGGAGGGAGCGGAAGGCGGAGCGGGCGAGCGGCGCCGCCGCGACCGCCGGCACCACCGCGGCGAGCCACGGGCCGCCACCGCCGAGGAGGGCGGAGCCGCCGAGCGGCGCCACGGCGACCGCGACGGCGGCCGTCCCGGCGGCGAGCAGCAGGTTCTCGCGGACCGTCCCGACCTGGCCCCACAGCCACGCCACGGGAGCCACGGCTCCGGTGCCCACCGCGACGGCGACGCCCTGCGGCAGGAGCGCGCCGCCCGGCCGGTCGAAGACGTCGGTCAGGAGGAACGCCGCCGTGACCACCGCCAGGACCGTCCCGAGGCCCGCGCAGAGCAGCCGGCGGCGGGCGATCGCGCCGAGGTAGTGCGGCGGGGGCAGGTCCGTGGACACGAACACGTGGAGCAGGAAGGGCTTCAGCACCAGCGGCCCCCAGAACCGGCCGGCGAGCTGCCCTCCCCAGACCGCCGCCGCCGCGACCAGAGCGGCCACGGGCGTCGCGGCCTCCGGGGACTCCAGGGAGACGAGCGCCCGGGAGGTGCCGGCCAGGTGGACGACCGGCACCACGTAGACGAGGACGAGGACGACGGTGAGATAGACGGGGTACGCCCACTCCCGGGCCGTGCCGCGGTCGCCGCGGCGGGCGTACAGGTGCCGTACGGCGCGGACGCGGTCCCCGGGACCGGCCTCGGCCGTGCCGACGGGGGTGTCCGTCGTCATCCCAGCTCCACGACGCCGTCGCAGGCGTCCACCAGGCCGGCCTCGTGGGTGGCGACCAGGAAGGCGGTGCCCCGGGCCGCGCGCTCGGCGAGCAGGGCGGCGACGAGACCGACGCGGTCGGCGTCGAGGTGCCGCTCCGGCTCGTCGAGCAGGACGACGTCGGCGGGGCGGACCAGCGTCAGCGCGAGGTGGAAGAGCTGGAGCTGCCCGGAGGAGAGCTGGGCGGGGAACCGCTCGGCGAGGGCGGTGAGGCCCAGGCGTCCGACGAGCTCCTCGGCGCGCTCGGCGGTCGACGCGGTGTTGCCGTGCCAGGAGGCGGCGACCAGCGTGACCTGCTCACGCACCGTCATGTCCCGGGCGACGGGCACCGGTTCGACCAGCGAGGCGACGATCCGCCGGTGCCGGGGCCGGGTCATGTCGGCGGCCTCGCCGCGCAGGAGGACGGCGCCGTCGGACAGCCTCCGGCTCCCCAGGAAGGCCCGCAGCAGGGTCGTCTTCCCGGAGCCGTTGCTCCCGGTGAGGCACCGGAACTCCCCCGGCATCACGGCGAACGTCGTCGGCTCCAGCAGCGTGGCCCCGTCCAGGACGACGGCGGCGCCCTCCGCGGCGATCGCGGGCACTTCACTCACTGCGGCTCCACAACGCTCGGCGACTCCCCCGTGCGCGGCGCGGGTTCCCCCGCGCGGCGCGGATCCGTGGACGCCCGTCCTCCGACCGGATCACCGCCAGCGTAACCCGGTCGCCCCGCGGGCCGGCGGGTCGGCGAACCGGGCCCCGGCGGCCGCTTCGCCCGTCACACCGTCAACGCCCGCCCGTCACTGCGTCGCGCCCGCCCGTCACGCCGTCGCGCCCGTCCGGGCGGTGGCCCGGGAGAAGACCAGCTCCGGGTCGGCGACGCTGCCGGAGCGCAGCAGCTTGACGTCGTCCCGGTAGTCCATCGAGGTCAGCCACGGCGACCGGTCCCCCTGGCGGGGCAGCGAGTCGACGGCGCGCCGGACGTAGCCGGCCCCGAAGTCCAGGAACGGACGGGTCGGCATCGCGGGGTCCGAGGGCTCGGGTCGGCAGATGTCGTAGCCGTGGGCGTCCAGATGGGCGAGCAGCCGGCAGAAGTGCTCGCACAGCAGGCCGATCTTCAGCGTCCAGGACGAGTTGGTGTAGCCGATGGCGAAGGAGAGGTTGGGCACGCCGGAGAGCATCATGCCCTTGTACGCGAGGGTGTCCGACAGCCGCACCTCGCGGCCGTCGACGGTGAGGCGGATGCCGCTGAACGCCTGCACGTTCAGCCCGGTGGCGGTGACGACGACGTCGGCCGCCAGCTCCTCGCCGGACTCCAGCAGGACGCCCCGCTCGGTGAAGGTGGCGATCCGGTCGGTGACCACCGAGGCCCGGCCCTCGCGGATCGCCCGGAACAGGTCTCCGTCGGGGACGGCGCACAGCCGCTGGTCCCAGGGGTCGTACGGCGGGTTGAAGTGCACGTCGACGGGGTAACCGGCGGGCAGCTGACGGGTGTTGACCCACCGGATCAGGCGCCGGGCCGCCTTCGGGAACCGCCGGCAGAAGCTCCATACCAGCCGCTGCTGCGCGATGTTCTTGCGCCGGGTCAACGCGTAGCCGCGCCGCTCGCCGAGGTACTTCTTCAGGGTGTTGGCGAGCAGGTCCGCGCGCGGTACCGGCACCACGTAGGTCGGCGTGCGCTGCAGCATCGTCACGTGGGCGGCGGTGCCCGCCATCGCCGGGACCAGGGTGACCGCGGTCGCCCCGCTGCCGATCACCACGACGCGCTTGCCCGCGTAGTCCAGGTCCTCCGGCCAGTGCTGCGGGTGCACGACCGGGCCCGGGAAGCGGTCCAGGCCCTCGAACCGGGGCGTGAAGCCCTCGTCGTAGCGGTAGTAGCCGCCCGCGCTGAAGAGCCAGCCGCAGGTCAGCGTGGTGCGCTCGCCGGTGTCGGTGCGTTCGACCTCGACGGTCCAGCGCGCCTCGCCGGTCGACCAGGACGCGCCGACCACCTTGTGGTGGTACCGGGTGTGGGCGTCGAGGCCGTTCTCGGCGGCGGCCTGCCGCAGGTAGTCGAGGATCCGGGGCGCGTCGGCGATGGACTGCTCGTCGCGCCAGGGCTTGAACTCGTAGCCGAAGGTGTGCAGGTCCGAGTCCGAGCGGATGCCCGGGTAGCGGAACAGGTCCCAGGTCCCGCCGGATGCCCGGCGGGCTTCGAGGATCGCGAAGCTCTTCGACGGAAGCTCGGTCTTCAGGTAGCGCGCGGCGCCGATGCCCGAGATCCCGGCTCCGACGATGAGGACGTCGAGGTGCTCGGCGGCGGTCCTGGCGGGGGACGGGGACACGGGCGGCTCCGGGCGGTGTCGGTGGACGGGTGCGTCCATCGTGGGGCGGCCACGGCCCCGCAACAACGTGCGAACCGCACCGTCCGGGCAGGGCGGAGGTGGCAATCCGCACCTCTAGGATGGGCCCATGTCGTGGCAGCCGCCCTCGCCCCGGATCCGGGAGCTGATCCGCCGGGGCGCCGAGATCGCGCTCACCCCCTCGCCGGAGTGGCTCGCCGAACTGGACGCGGCGACCCTGGCCGGCGAGGCCAGGCGCCAGATCGCGGCCGATCCGGTGCTGGCCGCCGGGACGCGCCGCACCAACCGCTCCAACCTGCTGTTCTGGGCGGCCTCCAACGTCCGCGCGCCGGGCGAGCCGGTCCCGGCCAACGACACGGAGGCCCCGCTGGCCGTCGCCCGGGACATGATCCGGCGCGGCCTGGACGAGTCCGCCCTGGACGCGTACCGCGTCGGCGAGAGCGTCGCCGTGCGGATGTGGACGCAGATCGCCTGCACGCTCACCGGCGACGCCGAGGAACTGCGCGAACTCCTCGACGTGTCCCTCCGCTCCATCTCGTCCTTCGTCGACGACACCGTGAGCGCGATCTCGGCCCGGATGCGCGCCGAGCGGGACGAACTCACCCGCGGCACCCACGCGGAGCGCCGGGAGACGGTCGCCCTGCTCCTCGAAGGCGCGCCGATCACCCGGCAGCGCGCCGAGAGCCGGCTGGGCTACCGGCTGGAGCCGACGCACACCGCCGCGGTCATCTGGACCGAGGCCCCCGACGCCGACCCGCGCCGGCTCGACCGGGCCGCCGACGCGCTCGCCGAGGCCGCCGGGCAGCTGCGCCCGCTGAGCGTCATCGCCAGCGCCGCCACCCGCTGGCTGTGGGTACATGGCCGGCCCGACGGCGACCGGGCCCGCGCCGCCCTCGACCGGCTGCCGGACGTGCGGGTCGCGCTCGGCTCCACCGGGCCGGGCGTCGACGGCTTCCGCCGCAGTCACCTCGACGCGCTGACCACCCAGCAGGTGCTCACCCGCCTCGCCTCACCCGCACGGCTGGCCTTCCACCACGAGGTCGAACTCGTGGCCCTGCTCACCGCCGACCCCGAAGGCGCCGACCGGTTCCTCGAACGCACCCTCGGCGAACTGGCGACCGCGCCACCCGAGATCACCGAGACCCTGCGCGTCTTCCTCGACGAACAGTGCAACGCCACCCGGGCCGCCGCCCGCCTGTTCACCCACCGCAACACCCTGCTCCGGCGGTTGGCCCGCGCCGACCGGCTCCTGCCGCGCCCCCTCGCCTGGCACCCGGTCGAGGTCGGCGCCGCCCTCAGGGTCCTCCAGTGGCGGGGACGCGCCTGACGCGACGAGCGGCGCCGCCGTCCCGGCGGCGCGCGACGCGGGTCAGGAGGCGCGGGTCAGGAGGCGAGAGGGTCTCGCGCAGGGCGTCGAGGCCGTCGGCGTAGATGCCGGTGAAGAGCGCGACGGCCTCCTCCTCGGTCACGCCGTCCGGGGCGAAGCGGCCGGACCACTGGACCTCGGCGAGGTCGTCGCGGCCGGGGACCGTGTGGACGCGGAGGGTGGAGACGTATCCCGTGACGGGGAACGGGGCTTCGAGGATGGCGTACGAGTAGTGGCGCTCGGCCTCGTCGAAGTCGACGAGGCGCTCGACGATGACGTCGCCGTCGGGGTTGGTCAGGCGGCGGACGCGGCCGCCTTCGAGGGCGGTGCTCTCGGGGATGTAGGGAAGCCAGTCCGGGAGGGCGTCGAAGCCCCCGATCAGGTTCCAGACCTCCTGGGGGGAGGCAGGGACGAGGCGGGAGACGGACGTGGAAGCCATGGTGGTGCTCCTGTCGCTGTGCGGGGGGGGGAGGTGAAGAGGCGGGGTCGGGGGTCAGGCGCCGTTCGGGAGCGGGGCGGCCGGGCTGACCAGGCCGGCGGCGCGCAGGTCGGTCCAGAACGCGGCCGGGATCGTCTCGGTCAGGGCGGCGGTGTCCTCGGCGATGCGGCCGGGACGGGTGGCGCCGGGGATGACGGCGGCGGAGGCCGGGTGGGCGAGGGAGAACTGCAGGGCGGCGGCCTTGATGCCCACCCCGTGGTCGGCGGCCAGCGCCTTCAGCCTGCCGACCCGCTCGATGATCCCGGCGGAGGCCTGCTGGTACTCGAAGTGGGTGCCGCCGACGAGGACGCCGGAGCTGTAGGGGCCGCCGACGACCATGTCGACGCCCCGCTCCCGCGCCATGGGGAGCAGCCGGGTGAGGGCGTGGTCGTGGTCGAGGAGGGTGTAGCGGCCGGCGAGGAGGAAGCCGTCGGGCTGCGGCTCGTCGAGCGCGAGGGTCAGCTCGACGGGTTCGGTCCTGTTGACGCCGAGGCCCCAGGCCTTGATGACGCCCTCGTCGCGCAGCCTGGACAGGACGCGGAAGGCACCGGTGCGGGCCTCCTCGAACGTGCCGAGCCACGCGTCGCCGTGGAAGTCCTGGGCGATGTCGTGGACCCAGACGATGTCGAGGCGGTCGGTGCCCAGGCGCTTGAGACTGCCCTCGATGGCACGCTCGGTGGCCTCGGCGGTCCACTCGTGGAGGATCCGGTTCGGGTTGCCGTGCTCGAACAGGCCGCCCTTCTCGCCGAAGTCGGGCACGTCCGTCTCGTGCTCGTCGAGGATCACCCGGCCGACCTTCGTCGACAGCACGAAAGCCTCGCGGGGCTTGTCGGCGAGCACCTCGCCGAGCCGTTCCTCGGCGAGGCCGGCGCCGTAGAAGGGGGCGGTGTCGTAGAAGCGGATGCCGTGGTCCCAGGCGGCCTCGACGGTGGCGCGGGCCTCGTCGTCGGGGATCGCGCGGAACATGTTGCCGAGCGGGGCGGTGCCGAAGCCGAGACGGCCGGGAAGGATGTTCTTGAGCGACATGGGAAGTGCCTTCGCGAGATGTGGGGGGTGGAGGCCGGAGCGGCCCGTGCGCGCCGCATCCTGATGCGAGCGCGCCTTACAGGTGAAGACAATACTTGCACACGCGGGTTAATGCAAAGGCTGGCTTCGCGCGCTCGCTCGCCACATGCGGCCCCTGCGGCGGGCGGCGAGGGGAAGTCCGGCACGCGGGCGGCGACGCACCCGGCCCCCGCGGGACCCGTACCGCGCACCACGGTTCAGTAGACGAGGGGACGATGTGCGCGTGAGGGAGGGGCCGGAACGACCGCGCGTTCAGCGCGGGTTTACCGAACCGACTTCACCGTCTCGCCCCGTCGCACCGAAAACGCGCTCCACGCTTGACACGGATCCGGCCACGGGTGCCTCATGGGGGCACCCCCGGCACGCAGACCAGCGGCTCGGTCACCGAACTCTGACAACGTTGTCCAATCGTCGGAGTTCTCGCGCGGACGGGGCTCCTTCCCCCCTTCCCTCACGAGGAGAGGCATGACCAAGACATCGCGCAGGACGTGGCTCACGGCCGCCGGCAGCGCCCTGGCCGGTGCCGCCGGGCTGCTGCTGCCCGTCTTCGGCCCCACCGGAGCCGCCCAGGCCGCCGAGAGCGGCATCCACGTCAGCAACGGCCGCGTCCACGAGGCGAACGGCAGCGAGTTCGTGATGCGCGGGGTGAACCACGCGCACGCCTGGTACCCGGGCGAGACCGACGCCATCGCCGACATCGCCGCCAAGGGCGCCAACACCGTCCGCGTCGTCCTGTCCAGCGGCGACCGCTGGACGGAGACCAGCGCCTCCCAGGTGACGTCGATCATCGACGACTGCAAGACCAGCAAGGTGATCTGCGTCCTGGAGGTGCACGACACCACCGGCTACGGCGAGGACGGCGCCGCCGCCACCCTCGACCAGGCCGCCGACTACTGGGTGGGCGTCAAGAGCGCCCTCCAGGGCCAGGAGGACTACGTCGTCGTCAACATCGGCAACGAGCCCTTCGGCAACAGCGGTTACACCGCCTGGACCGCCGCCACCAAGAGCGCCATCGGGAAGCTCCGGAACGCCGGCATCGAGAACGCGCTCATGGTCGACGCCCCCAACTGGGGCCAGGACTGGTCGAACACCATGCGGTCGAACGCCGCCTCGGTCTTCGCCTCCGACCCCCGCCGCAACACGATCTTCTCCATCCACATGTACGGCGTGTACGACACGGCCGCCGAGGTCCAGGACTACCTGAACCACTTCGTGAACAACGGACTGCCCATCGTCGTCGGCGAGTTCGGCGACAACCACAGCGACGGCAACCCCGACGAGAACGCCATCATGGCCACCGCCCGCTCGCTCCGCGTCGGCTACCTCGGCTGGTCCTGGAGCGGCAACGGCAGCGGCGTCGAGTACCTGGACATGGTCACCGGCTTCGACGCCGGCTCCCTGACCACCTGGGGCAACCGCTTCTTCCACGGCGCCGACGGCATCTCCGCCACCTCCACCCGCGCCACGATCTTCGGCGGCGGAGGGGGCGGCGGCGACACCGGCGGCACCGCCCCGAACGGGTACCCGTACTGCGTGAACGGCGGCTCCTCCGACCCTGACGGCGACGGATGGGGCTGGGAGAACAACCGCTCCTGCGTCGTCCGCGGCAGCGCCGCCGACACCGGATCCGGCGGCGGCACGGCTCCGAACGGCTACCCCTACTGCGCCAACGGCGGCTCCTCCGACCCCGACGGCGACGGATGGGGCTGGGAGAACAACCGCTCCTGCGTCGTCCGCGGCAGCGCCGCCGACCACTGAGCACCGGGGTGCCCTCCCGTCCCCCGCGACGGG
>NZ_JBHTST010000179.1:0-14739 GCF_042794995.1 Streptomyces sp. NPDC056503 | reverse complement strand
CCCCGCGACCCGCCCGGGTCGCGGGGCGGTGCGGTCGTGGGCGGCCGCCGTCCGAACGCCGTTTCCGAACACTCCTCCCGGACGGACTAGCCCGCTCGGGCCACCCCTAACCACCCGAAAAGGCGGGGACGTTGACCTGAACCGCCCCTGCGGGTGATGCGTCTTCCCAGGAGAGGACGAGCTGACGCGAAATCCCTGCGGAAGGCCGTCCGTGCGGCAAGACTGGGACCGGAACCGAACCGACCGACGGGGGCGGCCATGAGCGCGTACAGCCGCAGGACATCCACCACGACGCAGCGAAAGAACCCATCCATGTGCCAGCACCAGCCTGCCTGTCCCACCGCCGACTCCGCCGACCGTGAGGCCGCCGCCCCGGTGGCGTGCCACCCGGAGCAGGGATGGAGCCTGCTGTGCAACGGTGTCCTGCTCTTCGAGGACACCGGCGAACTGCTGCCGGACGGGCAGATCATCGCGCCGCACCGGCCGCTGACGACGGGCCGGGTGACGACGGCGGCCTGAGCCGCCGCCGGGTGACGACGAGGGCCGGCCCGGAGAAGACTCCGGACCGGCCCTCTGTCATGCCCGCGGTCAGTGGTCGTACTCGTCCAGCGGCGGGCAGGAGCAGACCAGGTTCCGGTCGCCGAAGGCGCCGTCGATGCGGCGGACCGGCGGCCAGTACTTGCCGGCGGCCGAGACCCCGGCCGGGAAGACCGCCACGTCACGGTCGTAGGCGTGGTCCCACTCGCCGCCCAGCGCGGCCGCGGTGTGCGGGGCGTTGCGCAGCGGGTTGTCCTCGGCGGGCCACTCGCCGGAGCCGACCTTCTCGATCTCGGCGCGGATCGCGATCATCGTGTCGCAGAAACGGTCCAGCTCGGCCAGGTCCTCGGACTCGGTCGGCTCGATCATCAGCGTGCCGGCGACCGGGAAGGACATGGTCGGCGCGTGGAAGCCGTAGTCGATCAGGCGCTTGGCGATGTCGTCGACGGTGACGCCGGTCGCCTTGGTCAGCGGCCGCAGGTCGACGATGCACTCGTGGGCGACGAGCCCCGCCGGGCCGGTGTAGAGCACCGGGTAGTGCGGCTCCAGGCGCTTGGCGATGTAGTTCGCCGCGAGGACGGCGACCTGGGTGGCGCGCTTGAGGCCCTCGCCGCCCATCAGGCGGACGTACGTCCAGGAGATGGGCAGGATGCCGGCGGAGCCCCACGGGGCGGCCGAGATCGGGCCGACACCGGTCTCCGGGCCCGCGGTGGGCTGGAGCGGGTGGTTCGGCAGGTACGGGGCGAGGTGGGCGCGGACGCCGACCGGGCCGACGCCGGGGCCGCCGCCGCCGTGCGGGATGCAGAAGGTCTTGTGCAGGTTGAGGTGCGAGACGTCGCCGCCGAAGTGACCCGGCTTGGCGAGGCCGACCAGCGCGTTGAGGTTGGCGCCGTCGACGTACACCTGGCCGCCGGCCTCGTGGACCTCGGCGCAGATGTCGGCGACGTGCTCCTCGAAGACGCCGTGCGTCGACGGGTAGGTGATCATGAGCACGGAGAGCTCGTCGCGGTGCTGCGCGATCTTGGCACGCAGGTCCTCGACGTCGACCTCGCCGTCCTCGGCGGTCTTCACGACGACGACCTTCATGCCGGCCATCACGGCGGAGGCCGCGTTGGTGCCGTGCGCGGAGGACGGGATGAGACAGACCGTGCGCTGCTCGTCGCCGTTGGCGCGGTGGTAGGCGCGGACCGCGAGGAGACCGGCCAGCTCGCCCTGCGAACCGGCGTTCGGCTGGATCGAGACCTTGTCGTAGCCGGTGACCTCGGCCAGGCGCTCCTCCAGCTCGGTGATGAGCGTGACGTAGCCCTGGGCCTGCCCGATCGGCGCGAAGGGGTGGATCTGGCCGAACTCGGGCCAGGTCACCGGCTCCATCTCGGTGGTCGCGTTCAGCTTCATGGTGCAGGAGCCGAGCGGGATCATGCCGCGGTCCAGCGCGTAGTCGCGGTCCGAGAGCCGGCGCAGGTAGCGCAGCATCGAGGTCTCGGAGCGGTGCGCGTGGAAGACCGGGTGGGTGAGGTAGGCGTCGGAGCGCAGCAGCGGGGCCGGGAGACCGTCCTCGGTGCCGGCGTCCAGGGCCTCGACGTCGGCGGTGACGCCGAAGGCGCCCCAGACGGCGGCGAGCTGCTCGCGGCCGGTGGTCTCGTCGCAGGAGGCGGAGACGTGGTCGGCGTCGACGCGGTACAGGTTGACACCGGCCTCGCGGGCGGCGGCGACGACGGCGTCGGCGCGGCCGGGCACCCGGGCGGTGATCGTGTCGAAGAACGCGCCCTGGGTCAGCTCGACGCCCGCGGCGGTCAGTCCGGCGGCGAGGATCGCGGCGTACCGGTGGGTGCGCTGGGCGATCTGCCGCAGCCCGTCCGGGCCGTGGTAGACGGCGTACATGCCGGCCATGACGGCGAGGAGCACCTGCGCGGTGCAGATGTTGCTGGTGGCCTTCTCGCGGCGGATGTGCTGCTCGCGCGTCTGCAGGGCGAGGCGGTACGCCTTGTTGCCGTCGGCGTCGACGGAGACGCCGACGAGCCGGCCGGGCAGCGAGCGGGCGTGCTTGTCCTGGACGGCCATGTAGCCGGCGTGCGGGCCGCCGAAGCCCATCGGGACGCCGAAGCGCTGGGTCGTGCCGACGGCGATGTCGGCGCCGAGCGAGCCGGGCGAGACGAGCAGGGTGAGCGCGAGCAGGTCGGCGGCGACGGTCACGATCGCGCCGAGCTCGTGCGCGGCGTCGATCAGCGGCTTGATGTCGCGGACGGCACCGGAGGCGCCCGGGTACTGGATGAGCACGCCGAAGACACCGCGCTCGGCGACCTCGGCGGGGATGCCCTCGCTCAGGTCGGCGACGACGACCTCGACGCCGGTCGGCTCGGCGCGGGTCTCGATCACGGCGATGGTCTGCGGCAGGGCGTCGGCGTCGACCAGGAAGACGCCGTTCTTCACCTTGCCGACGCGGCGCGCCAGCGACATGGCCTCGGCGGCGGCGGTGCCCTCGTCGAGGAGGGAGGCGCCGGAGGTCGGCAGACCGGTGAGGTCGGCGACCATCGTCTGGAAGTTGAGCAGCGCCTCCAGGCGGCCCTGCGAGATCTCCGGCTGGTAGGGCGTGTACGCCGTGTACCAGGCCGGGTTCTCCATGACGTTGCGGAGGATCACCGGCGGGGTGAAGGTGCCGTAGTAGCCGAGGCCGATCATCGGGGCCAGGACCTCGTTGCGGCCGGCGAGGGAACGCAGCTCGGCGAGGACCTCGGCCTCGGTGCGGGCACCGGGCAGGTCCAGCGCCTCGGCGTTCTTGATGACGTCCGGCACCGCGGCGGCCGTCAGCTCGTCGAGCGAGCCGTAGCCGACCTGGGCGAGCATCTTGGCCCGCGCCTCGGCGTCGGGTCCGATGTGCCGCTGCTCGAAGGGGATGCCCTGCTCGAGCTCGGAGAGCGGGGTGCGGTTGGCGGTCATGATGCGGGGGCCTCCTGGTCTCACGACCTGCGAGGGGCACCACGGCGCGGGTGCCCGGACGGCCTCCCCCTCTGTCATCTCAACCTGAGAGCTTCACCGGCACGCCCGGGGGCACGCCGACTTTCACCGTCGGTGAGAGCGGATGCCGTCGGACTCCCGCCCTGCTTTCCAGAGTGACCTCGCCCGCGCGGTACCGGGTGCCTGAGAGATTCCGGGGAGGATTTGCTCCTTCGGCGCCACCGGAAACCTCTCCGGTGGACTCTCCCGCACGGTGTCGACAGCCACAGCCAGCCTACCAGCGCGGTTGTCCCTCCCATCGCTCAAGTGGCCGACATCCCAGATGTGCACTTTCGTAGGGGTGTAGAGCAGTTGCGACCAGTTGGAGGGACCGTGCAGACCGACATCGATCCGCGCAGCCTGATCGGCCGCAAGGCGTTCGACCGGAACGGACACAAGATCGGAACCGTGGACGAGGTGTACCTGGACGACGCGACCGGCATCCCCGAGTGGGCCGCCGTCCGCACCGGCCTGTTCAGCAGGGACGCGTTCGTCCCCCTGGAGCCCAGCGAACTGACCGACGACGGACTCCACATCCCCTTCGAGCGCTCCCTGATCAAGGACGCCCCCGACTTCGGCGTGGGCCGCCACCTCTCCCCCGAGCAGGAACTCCAGCTCTACCGCCACTACGAGCTGACGCTGCCGCCCCCGCCGGACACGATCCCCGACTTCGGCCGGCTCGCCGGCCAGGACGACGCCGCGTAGGGCCGTCCCGGGCTCACTCACCCGTGCGGACGACCGGGGCGGCCCGCTCCGCCCCCGTCGCCCCGCCCGGCACCAGCGGCAGCGGATCCGCCGGCTCCAGCGCGGGATCGTCCACCGGGAAGGTGCGCACCCGCCCCGGAACCCTGGCGCCGGGCTCCTCGAAGCGGACGGTGACCCTCCCGAGCCCGCTGCCCTGGACCCAGCCCGCCCCGAGGACCGCGTGCCGCACGTCGTGCCCCGGCGCCCACCCCCGTATCGCGGTCTCGGTGGCGGCCGGCGGCCCGTCGGCCGCCGGGGCCGGCACCACGTTCCCGGGCACCCCCACCGCCACACCAGCCCCGCTCGCCCCGCTCGCCGCGCCCTCGCCCGAGGCCCCCGCCCCCGCTTCGGCCCGCGCTTCCCCCTGCGCCCCGGCCTCCGCCTCCGCCTGCGCGAACAGGTCCTCCTGCGTGTAGTCGGCGAGCCCGCTCACCCCGACGCCCAGCAGCCGCACCCCACCCGTCGTGTCCACGAGTTCGAGGAGCCGCTCCGCCGCCTCCCGCACCACCAGCGGATCGTCCGTCGGCCCCCGCAACGTCTCGGAGCGGGTCAGCGTCGAGAAGTCGTACCGCCGCACCTTCAGCACGATCGTCCGCCCCGAGTGCCCCGAGCGCCGCAACCGCGCCACGCACCGCTCCGCCAGCCGCTCCACCTCCAGCCTGATCCGCAGCCGGTCGTGCAGGTCGATGTCGAAGGTGTCCTCCACGGAGACCGACTTGGCGTCCCGCTCGGCCACCACCGGCCGGTCGTCGTGCCCGAGCGCCATCCGGTACAGCGAGGCCCCGTGCGACCGCCCCAGGATCCGCACGAGCTCGTCCTCGCCCGCCTCCGCGACATCCGCGACCGTGGTGATCCCCGCCCGCCGCAGATGGTCGCCGGTGGCCGGCCCCACCCCGGGGATGATCCGCACCGACCGGGGCGCGAGCAGCGCCCGCTCCGTCCCCGGCTCGAAGAGCACCAGCCCGTCCGGCTTGGCCTCCTCCGAGGCGATCTTCGCCAGCATCTTGGAGCCCGCGAGCCCCACCGACCCCGTCAGCCCGGTCGTCGCCAGGATCTCGGCCCGCAGCCGCTCCCCCACCGCCCGCGCGCTCACGCTGTCCTCCGCCAGCCCCCCGGCCTCCAGGTCCACGAAGGCCTCGTCCAGGCTGAGCGGCTCCACCAGCGGCGACAGCCTGCCCAGGAGCTCCATCACCTGTCCGCTGATCGCCCGGTAGAAGGCGAAGCGCGGCACCAGGTACGCGGCGTTGGGCGCGAGCCGCCGCGCCTGCCCCATCGGCATCGCCGAGTGCACGCCGAAGCGCCGCGCCTCGTACGAGGCGGTGGCGACCACTCCACGCGGCCCCAGCCCGCCCACGACCACGGGTTTGCCGCGCAGGCTCGGCTTCGACGCCTGCTCGGCGGCGGCGAAGAAGGCGTCCATGTCCAGATGGAGGATCGTGGGGGCGGCTCTCACGGCTCCGATCCTGCCTCACACCACTGACAACCGCCGGTACGGGCAGCGCCCGCACCGGTCCCGGCGGGGAACCTCAGACGGCCCGGTCGCGGCGGCGGCGCGCCAGCTCGTCCTGCGGGTTGTGCCCCACCAGCGTCTCGCCGGTGTCGACGCGCTCCCCGTGCAGCTGCGAGAGCGCCGCCTCGACGTCCCGCCACACGACCCCCACCGCGATCCCGAAGACGCCCTGCCCGCCCTGGAGCAGCGAGACGACCTCGTCGGGCGAGGAGCACTCGTAGACGGTCGCCCCGTCGCTCATCAACGTCATCCGCTCCAGGTCGCGGAAGCCGCGGGCACGCAGGTGCTGCACGGCGGCCCGGATGTTCTGGAGGGCGACGCCCGTGTCGAGGAACCGCTTGACGATCTTCAGGACGACGACGTCCCGGAAGCTGTAGAGCCGCTGCGTCCCCGAGCCGTACGCCGGCCGCACGCTCGGCTCGACGAGCCCGGTGCGCGCCCAGTAGTCCAACTGGCGGTAGGTGATGCCGGCGGCCGCGCAGGCCGTGGGGCCGCGGTACCCGATCGCCTCGTCGGCCACCCCGGCGCCCTGCTCCGTACCGACGCCGCCGAAGTCGCCCACACTGCCGTGAAGCGGATACGGAGCGCTCTCCCCGGACGCGCGTCCGAGCGAGCCCCCTGCCGTACCGTCCGCGCTGCTCATCACGCCGACCCTCCGTCCTTGACCTGCCCACTCGAAGGTAGGCAGTCGCTAGGGGTGCGTCAACGATCGCCACACTCGGCACGCCGAGTGATAATCACCCAGAGAGTGGTTTCACGTATCCCACTCCGGGGAAAGGCTACTCGAATGCGCCGACAGCGCCCTCCGGTCGCCCCGGCCGCGCTCCCACCGGGAGCACCGCCTCACTGGCCCCCGAAGTCCTCCGGAGAGATCTGGTCGAGGAACTCGCGGAACTTCTCCACCTCGTCCTCCTGCTCGTCGGGGATCGCGATCCCGGCGTCGTCGAGGACGCCGTCGCTGCCGAAGATCGGCGAACCGGTCCGCAGCGCCAGGGCTATCGCGTCCGACGGCCGCGCGCTCACCTCCACACCGCTGGCGAAGACCAGCTCGGCGTAGAAGACCCCGTCCCGCAGGTCGGTGATGCGGACCTGGGTCAGCTCCTGCCCCACGGCCTCCAGCACGTCCTTGAAAAGGTCGTGCGTCAGCGGCCTCGGCGGGGCCATGCCCTGCTGGGCGAAGGCGATCGCGGTCGCCTCGCCGGGTCCGATCCAGATGGGAAGGTACCGGTCGCCTCCCACCTCGCGCAGGAGCACGATCGGCTGGTTGGAGGGCATTTCCACCCGGACACCCACAACGTCGAGCTCGTTCACACAGCAACCCTAGGACGTGCCCGACCGGTTTGGATAGTCGGGCCCCCGCTCAGCGCCGCCCGCACCCCGTCGCGGAGCCCTCCGCGACCGTCACTGGAGCCGGATCCCGAGCGCCGTCTGCACCAGCGCGGCGTGCAGCCGCACCGACAGCTGCGCCAGATCGGCGGCCGTCTCCTCCGCGTGCGCCCTGGTCTGCGGATTGCGGTGCCGGCGCAGCGGCGCCACGACCTGCTCGATCAGCCCCGCCTCCCGGTCCGCCGAGGCCTTCACGGCCCGCAGGTGCCGGGGCTCCAGCCCGAACCGCCCGAGATCGGCCACGATCCTGGCCACGTTGACGCTCTCCGCGTCGTAGCCGCCGCCCTCGCTCTCGCCGATCAGGCCGTACGACTCCCACTCCACCAGCTCGGCCTCGGTGACCCCGGCCGCGGCGACCAGCTCGGGCCGGCCCAGGCGCGCGGCGGTCGGCCGCTCGCCGTCCTCGTCCTCCGCGAGCCCGTCGAGCAGCCCGTCCAGCAGGTCCCGGCGCCGACCGGGCACCGGGAGCTTCACCTGCTCACCCCGGGCGAGGGCGTCGAGGTGCTCCCTGATGACCTTCAGCGGAAGATAGTGGTCCCGCTGCATCCGCAGGACGGCGGCGAGCCGCTCCACGTCCTCCGGGCTGAACTTCCGGTACCCGGAGGCCGTACGGCGCGGCTCGACGAGCCCCTCGGCCTCCAGGAAACGGATCTTGGAGATCGTCACTTCGGGAAACTCGGCCCGCAGCTGACTCAGCACGGTGCCGATGCTCACCAGCCGGTCGCCCGCGGTGGCGGTGCCGGATCCGGCACCGCCCGTCGGTGTTCGCACCATGGACCTTTCCTGAAGGATCTCCGCCAGGCGTGTCAGACGCCTCGCTGGCTCGCGTAGAAGACCAGCCGGTACTTGCCGATCTGTACCTCGTCGCCGTTGCTGAGCACCACGTCGGAGTCGATCGGCTCACGGTTGAGGTAGGTGCCGTTGAGGCTGCCCACGTCGGCGACGGTGAAGCTGCCGTCCTGGCGCCGGCGGAACTCGACGTGCCGCCGGGAGACCGTGAAGTCGTCCAGGAAGATGTCGCTCTGCGGGTGCCGGCCGGCCGTCGTCAGCTCGCCGTCCAGGAGGAAGCGGCTGCCCGAGTTCGGACCGCGGCGCACCACCAGGAGCGCGGAACCGGGCGGCAGCGCCTCGACGGCCGCGAGGGCCTCGGGGGACAGCGCCGGCATCGCGATCTGGCCGGTGGTCTCCGCGTCGTACGCCTCCAGGCCCGAGATCGAGATCGTCGACGTCGTCTCGGAGGGACGCTCGGGGGCGACCCCGCTCCGCAGCGGCGTACCGCAGTGGGAGCAGAACCGGCTGTCCGGCGTATTGCGGTGACCGCACCTCGTACACACCGGCATGGACGCGTCCTCCTGCCGCGGCTGTCCCGCGGAGGTCTGGGTCGCGTACGGATCGGAGGCAAACCCTCCACCCGCACTTGAGGTTGATGGTTCACCGAAACCTATGCGCGCGGCACCGGCGGGGTCAACAGACGACGCGCCCGGCGCGCCCGAAATGTCACCGCCCTGACCCTCGACCTCGTCACGGAAGAGCGGACGCTCGCCGCCCTGCTCCTCGCTCTGGGCGTGGCGCGGCGCACGGTGCCTGGCGTTGCCGCCGTCCTCGCGTGCGCTCTTGCCGAACAACTTCGCAAACAACTTCACGGGCGATTCCCCTTGACCGAAACAGACCCGCCCGTGGGGCAGGACGAACCGAGATCCATCACACCTGCCGACCCGGACACCTTCACAACGTCCGCATCCTCCGGACAGTTTCCACCACGCACCACCGTTGTGGTGCGCCGACCCCCCGCAACGCTCCAGCCCATGTCGCGGGACCCCTCGCCCCCTCTCTCACTGGGAGGACGACCGAGCGTAGTCAGGCCGCTTCACGGGTCGCAAGGCGTCGACGACGATCTTCGCCGACCGCTCCACCGTGGCCGTGGCCTGCTCCTTCTCGAGGGTCTGGACGACTCCACCGGGGATGTTGAGCGCGGGCTCCAGATCCTCGGGCTTGCCGATGACCTTGAAGACGTACGGAGCGGTCACCGGCGTTCCATCGATCCGCATGTCATCACCGCCACCTGTGAAATAGCTGTTCGCGACCACCCGCACGCCGTCGACCTGGATCGCCTCCGCACCCGCTGCCCGCAGCTCCTGGATGGCGTCGAGGAGCATGTCGGACTCGACCGCGCCGACCGGATCGGTCACCGTCAGCGTGATGCCCGGCCCCTCGGCCGCCACCGTGCCGGCCAGGATCCCGAGCTGCCGCTCCTTCTCCGCCGTCTGCCGACGGGCCTCCTCGGCCTGGTCGGAGCTCGACTCCAGCTCCGACCGCTGCTTCTCCAGCCGCGCCTTCTCGTCCTCCAGGCGCTGCGTACGGTCGTCGAGCTCGTCGAGGATCCGTACGAGGTCCTCCTGCCGCGCCCCGCGCAGGGCGCTGCCCTCGCTGGTCGAGGAGACCTGGATGGCGAGGCCGAAGCCCAGACAGGCGAGGAGCAGCGCCACGACCAGCTGGGCCCGCGTCACCCGCGGCGGCCACAGGGCGTCCGCGAGCCGCCGACGGCCGCTCGGCGCCCCGGCACCGGCGCCCCCGCCCGAGGACGGCACAGCGGCCTCGGGAGCGCTCTCACCGCCCTCCACGGCCGGCGCCACCGCCTCCGCACCACCGACCGGCTCACCCGCCGCCGGCGTCACCGGGGGCACCGGCCCCGTCGGCCCCGCCGGGGGCACCGGCGACTCCGGCGTCTTCGGCGTCTTCGGCGCCGAGGGCACCTCGGGCTCCTCGTCGCCCTGCTCCGGCTTCTCGTTCGGGTTCACACTCATCGGCCTCACGCCCGGAAGACATGGCGGCGGATCGCGGCCGCGTTGGAGAAGATCCGGATGCCGAGCACGACGACGACACCGGTGGAGAGCTGCGCGCCGACACCGAGCTTGTCGCCGAGGAAGACGATCAGCGCGGCCACGACCACGTTCGACAGGAAGGAGACGACGAAGACCTTGTCGACGAAGATCCCGTCGAGCATGGCCCGCAGACCGCCGAAGACCGCGTCGAGGGCGGCGACCACGGCGATCGGGAGATAGGGCTCGACGACCGCCGGGATCTCGGGCCGGACCAGCAGTCCCGCCACGACTCCGACGATCAGGCCCAGTACGGCGATCACGATGTTGCCTTCCCCTTGTCGGCCGTGGCACGACCGGACGGCGTCGCCGCCCCGGCCCCCCTCGGCTCAGCTGTACGTACGATCAGGCTCGGCGCGGCCGGAAGGCTCAGCCCGCTCTCGACCGAGATGCCGGTGCGGATCCCGAAGTTCTCGGCCAACGCGTGCAGGTACTGCCCGTCGGCACTGTCCTGGAAGGCGGTGCTCAGCCGCTGCCCGTCCCCGACGGCGAGCACGGTGTACGGCGGCACCAGCGGCCGGTTGTCGACGAGTATGGCCTCACCGGCGGCCCTGATCGCGGAGAGCGAGGTCAGCCGCTGGCCGTTGATCGACACGGCCTCCGCACCCGACTCCCAGAGCCCGTTGACCACCCGCTGCATGTCACGGTCGCGCACCCGCCCGGTGTCGGAGAAGCCGGCGCTCTCGCGCGGCCCGCCGCCCCCGCTGTCGGACCCCTTGGCGTCGTCCACCACCAGCTTCACCCCGGGCCCCTGCACGGGGGTCGCGCCGGACAGCAGGGCCACCAGTTCCGCCTGGTCGCCACCGTGCTGTTCCAGCGCCACGCGCTGCCGCTCGCCGACCTCGGCGCGGATCCGCTCGACGTCCCGCTCCAGGTCGTCGGCCGTCGCGTTCTCGCCCTCGATCCGGTCGATCAGCTCCTGGCGCTCCTTGGCGACCACCGGAGCCGAGATCCGGGCCTCGGCCGCACCCACCGTCACCACGGCGGCGGCCAGCACCAGACCGGCCGCGAGACCCAGCCTGGCCCGCAGCGGCTTCGGCACGGAGCCGCCCTCGGCCTCGCGCCGCGCGGTCGCCTCCGCGTACCCGTCGTCCAGCGCGTGGTCGATCACGTTGTTCAGCAGCGACATCGACGCGTCCGGGCGCGGGGGCGGAGAACCGGTGCTCCGAACGGGGGGCTGCTGCGACATGCCGCACATCGTCGCACGTCGCACGCCCTACCGCCGAATGGCCCCCACGAAGGGCCGGACGGCACCGAGGTGGCACCGTCCGGCCCCGCTCCGCCCTCCGGTCAGCGACCTGCGCTCTCGACCACCCGCGACCACTCGTCGAGCAGCGCCTGCGCGGAGGTGTCGTCGGGCCCCTCGGCCCACAGATGGGTGACGGCCTCGGCGGGGTCCGGCAGCACCATCACCCACCGCCCGTCGGCCTCCACGACCCGCACGCCGTCGGTGGTGTCCACCGACCTGCTGCCCGCCGCCTCGACCACCCGCCGCATCACCAGCCCCTTCACCGCCCACGGCGTCGCGAGGTCCCGCTTGATGACGTGCGCCTGCGGGATCCGGGCGTCGATCTGGCTCAGCGTGAGCTGCGTCCGCGCCACCAGTCCGATGAGCCGCACGAAGGCCGCGGCACCGTCGAAGACGCTGCTGAACTCGGGCACGATGAACCCGCCGCGCCCGTCCCCGCCGAAGATCGTCGACTCCTGCCGGCCGACCCGCGTGAGGTCGTCGGGCGAGGTGGTCGTCCACTCGACCTGAGTGCCGTGGTACGCCGCCACCTGCTCGGCGATACGGGTCGTGGTCACCGGCAGCGCGACCCGCCCCGACCGCCGCTCGGCCGCCACCAGGTCCAGCATCACCAGCAGCGCCCGGTCGTCCTCGATGATCCGACCCCGCTCGTCGACGAGCGACAGCCGCTCGCCCACCGGGTCGAACCGCACGCCGAACGCCGCCCGCGCCGACGCCACGATCTCCCCGAGCCGCACGAGACCGGCCCGTCTGCGCTCCGCGGACTCGGTCGGCCGCGACTCGTCGAGCCCCGGGTTGATCGTCAGCGAATCCACCTGGAGACGTCCGAGCAGACTCGGCAGGACGAGCCCCGCGCTCCCGTTGGACGCGTCCACGACCACCTTCAGCCCGGCCTCCGCGACCCCGGTCGTATCGACGTTCCGCAGCAGCGAGCCGGTGTACGAGTCGAAGACGCTCGCCGGGAACGACAGGTCGCCGATCTCCCCGGGGAAGGCCCGCCGGTACTCCTGCCGCGCGTAGACCCGGTCCAGCTTCCGCTGCCGGGCCTGCGACAGATCCGCGCCCCGCTCGTCGAAGAACATGATGTCGACGGAGTCCGGCACCCCCGGAGAGGTACGCACCATGATCCCGCCGGCGCTCCCCCGCGCCGTCTGCTGCCGGGCCACCGGCAGCGGTACGTTCTCCAGGTCCCGTACGTCGATGGCACTGGCCTGGAGCGCGGAGATCACGGCCCGCTTGAGCGCACGCGCGCCTCGCGAGTGGTCGCGCGCGGTGGTGACGGTGGAGCCCTTCTTCAGCGTCGTCGCGTACGCCCCCGCCAGCCGCACGGCCAGCTCCGGCGTGATCTCGACGTTGAGGATCCCGGACACCCCACGGGCCCCGAAGAGGTGGGCCTGCCCGCGGGACTCCCAGATCACCGAGGTGTTGACGAAGGCACCGGCCTCGATGGTCTTGAAGGGGTAGACCCGGACGTTGCCCTGCACGATCGATTCCTCACCGATCATGCACTCGTCGCCGATCACGGCGCCGTCCTCGATGCGGGCCGCGCGCATGACGTCGGTGTTCTTGCCGATGACGCAGCCGCGGAGATTGCTCTGCTGTCCGATGTAGACGTTGTCGTGGACGACCGCCTTGTGCAGGAAGGCCCCGGTCTTCACCACCACGTTGGAGCCGACGACGGTGTGCTCGCGGATCTCGGCGCCGGCCTCGACCTTGGCGTAGTCCCCGATGTAGAGCGGTCCGCGCAGCACCGCGTCGGGGTGCACCTCCGCTCCCTCGGCGACCCACACGCCGGGCGAGATCTCGAAGCCGTCGATGTCGACCTGGACCTTGCCTTCGAGGACGTCGGCCTGTGCCTTGACGTAACTCTCGTGGGTGCCGACGTCCTCCCAGTAGCCCTCGGCGACATAGCCGAAGATCGGCTTGCCTTCCTTCATCAGCCGCGGGAACACATCACCGGACCAGTCGACCGAAACATCGGCCTCGACGTAGTCGAAGACCTCGGGCTCCATGACGTAGATGCCCGTGTTCACCGTGTCGGAGAAAACCTGCCCCCAGGTCGGCTTCTCCAGAAAGCGCTCGACCTGCCCCTCTTCGTCGACGATCGTGATACCGAATTCCAGCGGATTCGGCACTCGCGTCAGACAGACCGTGACGAGGGCGCCCTTCTCCTTGTGGAAACGGATCAGGTCGGTCAGATCGAAATCGGTGAGGGCGTCCCCCGAGATCACGAGGAAGGCGTCGTCCTTCAACGCTTCCTCGGCGTTCTTCACACTGCCCGCTGTGCCAAGAGGCTTCTCCTCGTTGGCGTACGTGAGCTCCATCCCGAGCTCCTCGCCGTCGCCGAAGTAGTTCCTGACGAGTGACGCGAGAAATTGCACGGTGACGACGGTCTCGTTGAGACCGTGCCTCTTGAGCAGTCGCAGGACGTGCTCCATGATCGGCCGGTTCACCACCGGCAGAAGAGGCTTGGGCATGCTCGAGGTCATGGGGCGAAGTCGGGTTCCTTCGCCACCGGCCATCACGACGGCCTTCATGTCGGAAGCGTCCTCCTTGAAGAGACGACGGTCCTGCCGACCGACCCTGTCCGCTCACTGGCCCTCGGACGTCCTCGTTCCTGCCGGCGACGCTGCACGGCACGGGACGGACGGGCTCAATCGGCCGCGGTATCCGCCTTCACGAGTCGACGGACCTGGACCACGTAGAGGATCCCTGCCCACCAATACAGAGTTGTACCCCATCCGGCGAAAGCCCATCCGAAAACTTCAGCGAGTGACGCCAGCCAGCCGGTTCCGTCACTGAGAAGCAGCAACGGGAAGGCGTACATGAGGTTGAAAGTCGCGGCCTTCCCGAGGAAGTTCACCTGCGGCGGCGGGTAACCGTGGCGGCGAAGGATTCCCACCATGACCAGCAGCATGGCTTCCCGCGCCAAAAGAAGCGCGGTCAGCCACAGTGGCAGGATCTCGCGCCAGGTGAGACCCACCAGCGTGGACAGGATGTACAGCCGGTCGGCGGCCGGATCCAGCAGCCGGCCGAGGCTGCTGATCTGGTTCCATCGCCGGGCGAGCTTGCCGTCGAGGTAATCGCTGACGCCGCTGAGCATCAGTACGAGGAGTGCCCAGACGTCGCTGTTGGGCCCGCCGAACTCCGGCCGGAGGATGAGCCACAGGAACAGCGGCACGCCGAGGAGACGTGCCATGCTGAGAATGTTGGGGATGGTGAGGACCCGGTCCGTCTGGACCTCGGTCTCCTGGACCTCCACCCGGGGGCCTCCTGCTCGGAACCGTACCGACGTTGACCCCTGACCTTACCTCCCGCCGAGACCGCCTCCGCCCACCGGGTCCTCCGGAAACGCAGAAAAGCCCCGCACCATGAGGTGCGGGGCTTTCCCACAATGATTGTTCGGCGGCGTCCTACTCTCCCACAGGGTCCCCCCTGCA
>NZ_JBHTST010000178.1:0-14800 GCF_042794995.1 Streptomyces sp. NPDC056503 | reverse complement strand
GCGGTGAGCCGGGGCCGGACGCGTGAGCCAGGAGAACGGACGTACAGCGAGCCCCGGGACCGGCGCAGTGGGTCCCGGGGCTCGGTCTGAGCCGGCGGGTGCGGTCAGACCCGCCGGAGTACCGCGACGACCTTGCCGAGGATCGTCGCCTCGTCGCCGGGGATGGGCTGGTACGCGGCATTGTGCGGCAGCAGCCAGACGTGGCCGTCCTCGCGCTTGAAGCGCTTCACGGTCGCCTCGCCGTCGAGCATGGCGGCGACGATGTCGCCGTTCTCCGCGACGGGCTGGCGGCGGACGGTGACCCAGTCGCCGTCACAGATGGCGGCCTCGATCATGGAGTCACCGACGACCTTGAGGACGAAGAGCTCGCCGTCGCCGACCAGCTGCCGGGGGAGGGGGAACACGTCCTCGACCGACTCCTCGGCCAGGATCGGGCCGCCTGCCGCGATCCGGCCGACCAGCGGCACGTACGAGGCCGCGGGCTTGCCGGTGGTGTCGGTGGGCTGGGTGCTGGGCTGGTCCGAACCGCGCACCTCGTACGCCCGGGGGCGGTGGGGGTCGCGGCGGAGGAAGCCCTTGCGCTCCAGGGCCATCAGCTGGTGTGCCACCGACGACGTGCTGGAAAGGCCCACCGCCTGGCCGATCTCGCGCATCGACGGCGGGTAGCCCCGCCGCTGGACCGAGTCGCGGATGACTTCGATGACCCGGCGCTGGCGATCGGTGAGGCCGGAGCTGTCGGCCCTGATGCCTGGAGGCCTGCCGGGGAGGGCTCGGGCGGGACGCCCGGGCTCCTCGCCGTTCACGGCTGTGTCGTTCATGGCGTGCACCGGCTCGAGTCGGCCCTGGGAGCGGTCCTGGGCGGTGATGGTGGCGCTGTCTGCGGTGGTGGTCACGTCGTCGGCCCCTCTCGAATGGTCTCCCTGGCTGGCACAACGGTAGTAGCTTTCGAAAGGTTGCGCCAAACACACGTTCGAGTGAAAATCCGCAGATTGCCTTACGTGGGCACGGGTGGAGGTGTATGGGAGTGGGCCCTCGGGGGCCGGTCCCGTCCTTACGGTAGCCTTCGCGGCTGGGTTTCCGGACTCCCGGCGCGCCCTCCCAGTCTCCCATTCGCGGAGCGCGGACGCGGCTTCGGGGTGCCGCGACACGCAGGGGGCGTCACAACCCCCTCAACCCAAGATCTAGTGGTTGGATGTCATCGGCCACCCAGGGATAGTGGTCCCCGGTCTGCCGGGGCACCGTCCATCGCCTATGCTGGTGGTCGCTTCGAGGGCCTTGACGGGTCGGCCGAGGCTGTTCAGTCGTGCCATGAGGAGAGGGTCGGAACCTATGCACTGCCCCTTCTGCAGGCACCCCGACAGCCGGGTCGTCGACAGTCGCACCACTGATGACGGCACGTCGATCCGACGCCGCCGCCAGTGCACCGACTGCGCCCGCCGTTTCACCACGGTGGAGACCTGTTCGCTCATGGTGGTCAAGCGCTCCGGCGTCACCGAGCCCTTCAGTCGCACCAAGGTCATCTCCGGCGTCCGCAAGGCGTGTCAGGGGCGGCCGGTCACCGAGGACGCCCTGGCCAAGCTCGGCCAGCGGGTCGAGGAGGCGGTGCGTGCCACCGGCAGTGCCGAGCTGACCACCCACGACGTGGGCCTGGCCATCCTCGGACCGCTGCAGGAGCTCGATCTCGTCGCGTACCTGCGCTTCGCGTCCGTGTACAAGGCTTTCGAGGGACTCGAGGACTTCGAGGCCGCCATCGCGGAACTCCGCGTGCGGCCTCCTGCCGAGAACGGCGGAACCGGCACCTCCGAGGTGCCCGTTCCCGCCGGTGCCGCCGACTGACGGCGGCCCGGGCCCTCGCGGGCCCGGTACCGGCCGCGATGCGGCCGTGAAGACCTGCCCCGGGTGACCCGTGAGGCACCCGTGGGTCAAGCAGTACAGAACGCAGTACAGAAGACGGTGCTCTGGGATTATCTGGGCGCCAAAGGGTGTTTTGCCCGTATATGGGAGGCGGCATGACAGAGACGGCGAGCGGCCCGGCACGTGGTTCCCGCACCAAGGGAACCAAGGCGGCGAGCAAGGGCCTGCGGATCGAGCGCATCCACACCACCCCCGGCGTGCATCCGTACGACGAGGTGAACTGGGAGCGCCGTGACGTCGTCATGACCAACTGGCGCGACGGCTCGATCAACTTCGAGCAGCGCGGCGTCGAGTTCCCCGACTTCTGGTCGGTGAACGCGGTCAACATCGTCACCAGCAAGTACTTCCGCGGGGCCGTCGGCACCCCGCAGCGCGAGACCGGTCTGAGGCAGCTCATCGACCGCATCGTGAAGACCTACACGAAGGCCGGCGAGGACTACGGCTACTTCGCCTCGCCCGCCGACACGGAGATCTTCGAGCACGAGCTCACCTACGCCCTCCTGCACCAGATCTTCAGCTTCAACTCGCCGGTCTGGTTCAACGTCGGCACGCCCCAGCCCCAGCAGGTCTCCGCCTGCTTCATCCTCTCCGTCGACGACTCCATGGAGTCGATCCTCGACTGGTACAAGGAAGAGGGCATGATCTTCAAGGGCGGCTCCGGCGCCGGCCTGAACCTCTCCCGCATCCGCTCCTCCAAGGAGCTGCTCTCCTCCGGCGGCAACGCCTCCGGCCCGGTCTCCTTCATGCGCGGTGCCGACGCCTCCGCGGGAACGATCAAGTCCGGTGGCGCCACCCGTCGCGCCGCCAAGATGGTCATCCTCGACGTCGACCACCCGGACATCGAGAACTTCATCGAGACCAAGGTCAAGGAGGAGGAGAAGATCCGCGCCCTCCGTGACGCGGGCTTCGACATGGACCTGGGCGGCGACGACATCACGTCCGTCCAGTACCAGAACGCCAACAACTCCGTCCGCGTGAACGACGAGTTCATGAAGGCCGTGGAGTCCGGTGAGAAGTTCGGCCTGCGTGCCCGCATGACCGGCGAGGTCATCGAGGAGGTCGACGCCAAGGCGCTCTTCCGCAAGATGGCCGAGGCGGCGTGGGCCTGTGCCGACCCGGGCATCCAGTACGACGACACGATCAACCGCTGGCACACCTGCCCCGAGTCCGGCCGCATCAACGGCTCGAACCCGTGCAGCGAGTACATGCACCTGGACAACACGTCCTGCAACCTCGCCTCGCTGAACCTCATGAAGTTCCTCAAGGACGACGGCAAGGGCAACCAGTCCTTCGACGTCGAGCGCTTCGCCAAGGTCGTCGAGCTCGTCATCACCGCGATGGACATCTCCATCTGCTTCGCCGACTTCCCGACCCAGAAGATCGGCGAGAACACCCGCGCCTTCCGCCAGCTCGGCATCGGCTACGCCAACCTCGGCGCCCTGCTGATGGCGACCGGTCACGCGTACGACTCCGACGGCGGCCGCGCGCTCGCCGGCGCCATCAGCTCCCTGATGACCGGTACCTCGTACAAGCGTTCCGCCGAGCTCGCCGCGGTCGTCGGCGCCTACGACGGCTACGCCCGCAACGCCGAGCCGCACCAGCGCGTCATGAAGCAGCACGCCGACGCCAACGAGAAGGCCGTCCGCGTCGACGACCTGGACTCGCCTATCTGGGCCGCCGCCACGGAGGCCTGGCAGGACGTGATCCGTCTCGGCGCCAAGAACGGCTTCCGCAACGCGCAGGCGTCGGTCATCGCCCCGACCGGCACCATCGGTCTCGCGATGTCCTGCGACACCACCGGTCTCGAGCCCGACCTCGCCCTGGTCAAGTTCAAGAAGCTCGTCGGCGGCGGCTCCATGCAGATCGTCAACGGCACCGTCCCGCAGGCCCTGCGCCGCCTGGGTTACCAGGAGGAGCAGATCGAGGCGATCGTCGCCCACATCGCCGAGCACGGCAACGTGATCGACGCCCCCGGCCTGAAGACCGAGCACTACGAGGTCTTCGACTGCGCCATGGGCGAGCGCTCCATCTCCGCGATGGGCCACGTCCGCATGATGGCCGCCATCCAGCCGTGGATCTCCGGCGCCCTCTCCAAGACCGTGAACCTGCCGGAGACGGCCACGGTCGAGGACGTCGAGGAGGTCTACTTCGAGGCGTGGAAGATGGGCGTCAAGGCGCTCGCCATCTACCGCGACAACTGCAAGGTCGGCCAGCCGCTCTCCGCCAAGAAGAAGGAGGACGAGAAGGTCGAGGTGACCGCGAAGACCGAGGCGACGATCCGCGAGGCCGTCGAGAAGGTCGTCGAGTACCGCCCGGTCCGCAAGCGCCTCCCGAAGGGCCGCCCGGGGATCACCACCTCCTTCACCGTCGGCGGCGCCGAGGGTTACATGACCGCCAACTCCTACCCGGACGACGGTCTCGGCGAGGTCTTCCTGAAGATGTCGAAGCAGGGCTCGACCCTCGCGGGCATGATGGACGCCTTCTCCATCGCCGTCTCCGTCGGTCTGCAGTACGGCGTCCCGCTGGAGACGTACGTCTCGAAGTTCACCAACATGCGCTTCGAGCCGGCCGGCATGACGGACGACCCGGACGTGCGGATGGCGCAGTCGATCGTCGACTACATCTTCCGCCGCCTGGCGCTGGACTTCCTGCCCTTCGAGACCCGCTCGGCCCTCGGCATCCACTCCGCCGAGGAGCGTCAGCGCCACCTGGAGACCGGCTCCTACGAGCAGGCCGACGACGTCGACGTCGACGTCGAGGGGCTGGCCCAGTCCGCGCCGGTCACCACGGAGCTGAAGGCCGTCGCGGCCCCGGTCGCCCCCGTGGCCAAGGCCGAGGTCCCGGCCCCGAAGCAGGCGCACACCTCGGCGGAGCTCGTCGAGATGCAGCTCGGCATCAGCGCCGACGCCCCGCTCTGCTTCTCCTGCGGTACGAAGATGCAGCGCGCCGGCTCCTGCTACATCTGCGAGGGCTGCGGCTCGACCAGCGGCTGCAGCTGATACCGGGCGGAATTGCGTCGGATGCAACATCCGACGTAGCTGAACCGGAAGCGTGATCTCTGTGAGGGAGGGGCGTCAGCCCTGGGCTGACGCCCCTCCCTTTCGCAGTTGGTACACCACGACTGCGTTCGGAGTACGCGTCGCGCCGAAGGCGCGAAACGAGATCGTTCTGGGGGTGTGAGCCCCTGGAATGACGAACGCCCAGCCTTGTAGGAGGCCGGGCGGTCGTTGCAGTCAGGAACGTTGTGTCCTGCGCGGTGTAGTGACCTGCATGACATCACGTCCTGGTCTGCGATGCAAAAGCAACCAGGAAAGGAGTGATGAATATGGCGAACAAGCGTGAGACCAGCAAGAAGGTCGCTTCCACGGCCAGCAAGCAGCTGAAGAACCCGAAGTCGACCCCGGCGCAGAAGTCCGTGGCAGGCAGTGCCCTGTCGCAGACGAAGTCCGGCAAGAAGAAGAAGTGACACCCAGCCGCCCCGGGCCTACACCCGGGGCGGCCGGCCCGTTCTCGCTGGTCACGGACTTCGGCGTAACCGATTCAACGATGTTGCGTTAGATGCATCGTGAGTCGAGGGGTGGATCTGCCGGGGGCCGCGCACTTGGTGCTGGCCGACGGGGTCGTGCATCTGGAACCGGAGCCGACGGTCTTCGAGGCGATGCTGGACGGCTGGGCCCGACAGCAGAGAACCCGTTTCCTGGACGAGGACGGGACGATCAAGCCGCGGCTGTCGGTGGTGCGGAGGTTCGCCGAGTTCACCAATCAGTACCCCTGGCAGTGGGAGCCCGCCGAGGTCGAGGCGTTTATCGACCACCTGAGGTCGCGGCGGAAGAAGTTCGCCGTCTCCACGGGGCGGAACTACCAGAACGCCCTGCGGATGTTCTGCGAGTACGTCACTGATGCCCGCTACGGATGGCCTCTGCGCTGCCTGGAGCGGTTCGGTCAGGCACCCGCGTAGATCCTGCACGAGTGGAACACGGTCACCCACAGCAGCGAGTACGAGGGCGACGCGAGCCGACGCCCCCTGACCTACGACGAGGTCCAAGCCCTGTTCGACGCGGCGGACGCACGGGTCGATGAGATCCGGGCCCGGCGCCGCAAGGGGTCCCTCGCTGCCCTTCGGGACGCGATCCTCCTCAAGACCGTCTACGCCTACGGACTCCGCCGCCAGGAAGCGTGTGGTCTCGACCTGGCAGATCTGCGGCGGAATCCGAAGATGCCGCAGTACGGCCGGTTCGGCGGCCTGTTCGTCCGCTATGGGAAGGCGTCCAAGGGTGGTCCGCCCAAGCGACGCACCGTCTTGACCGTTCCTGAACTGGACTGGAGCGTTGACCTCCTCGACCAGTACCTGGAAGAGGTCCGACCGGCCTTCACCCCGGGAAAGCACCCCGCGCTCTGGATCACCGAACGCCGCGGCCGGATGTCCGCCCGCCGCCTGGACGAAGCCTTCGAGACCGCCCGCAAGGCGGCGGACCTGCCCGAAGAACTCGACTTGCACGGGCTCCGCCACAGCTACGTCACGCACCTCGTCGAGTTCGGCTACCCCGAGCGGTTCGTCCAGGACCAGGTCGGCCATGCCTACGCCAGCACCACCGCGATCTACACCGGCGTCTCGGACGAGTACCGCAACCGGCTGCTCCAGCGGATGTTGAAGGAACGGCACGCCGAGCTCTGGGAGGACGACGAGACGTGATCAAGAAGATGGGCTACCAGTGGCACCTGAGGCGGATCATGGCCACCCGGCAGATGTTCCAGACCACCGACCTGGTCGGCCCGCTCGCCGAGCGGGGCATCACCTTGTCCCGGGAACAGGTGTTCCGCCTGGTCACCCAGCCCCCGCAGCGGCTGTCGATGGACACCCTCGCGGCGCTCTGCGACATCCTCGGCTGCCAGCCCGGCGACCTCATCGAAGTCCGGGTCGTCAACGAGGAGATCCGCAAGACCGCAGACGAAGCACCCCTCCGGCCGCTGCCAGCCGCCCGCCGGACCACGATCCGCCGCCCCGAGGGACTATGACCAAGGCCCGCGACCGCCAGCGAGCCGAACAGCGACAGGCCGCCCTGGACCGCGTGATCACCGCGCTAACCGCCTCGCTGCCCGACCTGAATCGGGCGGAGGCAGGCCAAGCCGTCGCCGAGGCACACGCCGCCCAGGGCATCCCGCTCCGCGACCTCGACCAGCACCTCGCCGACCACCCCAAGGCCCTGACCTCAGGCGAAGCCCACTGCCCGCCTGTCGTCGTCCGCCTCGCCAAGATCCTGCACACTGCAGGACACACGGCCGTGGTCCGACCCGCCTGCACCGACTGCGGAAGATCCAACCTGGACCTCCCACGGCTCGGCCCCCATGGACGCCGCTGCATCAACTGCTCGGCCCGCAGCAGCAAAGGCACCTGCGACCGGTGCGGTCGCACCGACACCCGGCTCGCCGCCCGCCGGGCCGAGGGCCTCATCTGCTACTCCTGCTACCGCGTCGACGCGGAGGTCGTCGAGGAATGCGCCGGCTGCGGCCAACCCCGCATGCCGGTCACCCGCCGACCGGACAACTCCCCGTTCTGCGTGTCCTGCTGGGTCGGCCCCCAGCACACCTGCGTGAGCTGCGGCACCGTTGGACCGGCCAAGTCGAACGGCCCGGACGGGCCGCTCTGCGCGTCCTGCCACCACCGACAGCAGAGGCCGGTCCGGGAATGCGGCCGCTGCGGACAAGTCCGACGCATCGCCCGCCGGGCCACCGGCTCACGGCCGGACATCTGCGAGGACTGCCACAGCGGGCCAGCCAAGACATGCTCCATCTGCGGGCAAGCCCGCCCCTGCCGCCGCGGGACGGACGGCGCCTGGGCCTGCCGGAGCTGCCGCCCGGGGCTGACCCAGGAGTGCTGCCGATGCGGGCGGACCCGCCGAGTCCACACCCGCTGGCCGATCGGCCCGGTCTGCTCGACCTGCTACACCGTCGTGCTCGACGCGCCAGCGACCTGCACCGGCTGCGGCCGCCACCAACCGCTGATCGGCGTCACCGAGGACGGCACCGGGATCTGCGGAGCCTGCTCGGGCAGCCACTTCGACTACACCTGCCGCACCTGCGGGCTCGGCGGCCGAACCTACGCCGACGCCCAATGCGCCCGCTGCGTGCTCATCGCCCGTCTCCAGCAGCTGCTGGCTGGCCCCGCCGGGCACATACCAGAACAGCTACAGCCGCTGCGGGACACGCTCGCCCTGGCCGAGCGTCCCCGCGGCATCCTGCACTGGCTCAAGCACAGCCCGAACGCCGCCCTCTTCGCCAGCCTGGCCACCTCCGGCGAACCGATCACCCACCAGCGGCTTGATCAGCTCCCACCCAGTCGGCACCTGCACTACGTCCGCCACATCCTCGTGCACCTCGGCGCCCTCCCAGAGCGAGATGAGGAACTCGACCGCATCCCCGCCTGGCTGGACACGGTCCTGGCCGACCGCCCCGCCGGCCATATCCAGCTGGTCCGCCCCTACGCCCACTGGCACCTTCTGCGACGAGCCCGACGACGCGCCGCCCAGCGCCGGCGCCCGGCGGAGCCGGGCTCGTTCCTCCGCACCCGCGTCCTGGTGACTCTGGAGTTCCTCGCCTGGCTGGACGAGCATGGCCTCGACCTGGGCGGACTTCGGCAAGACAGCCTCGACCGCTGGCTGGACGCGGGCAACACCCGCACCTACGCGGTCCGCTACTTCCTGTCCTGGACCACCGACCGCGGCCTCACCAGCAAACTCACGGTCCCCTCCATTCCGCGTCAGCAGCCCAGCCGGCTGATGGACGAAGACGATCGCTGGCACCTGCTGAAACAGTGCCTGACCGACTCCACCATGGCTCCGGACACCCGGGCCGCCGGCGCACTGATCCTTCTGTTCGGCCTGCACGCGTCCCACATCCGGCACCTCACCGCGACCCAGCTCACCCGCCGCGACGGCAACAGCTACCTCACCCTCGACCGGCACCCGATCCTGCTGCCGCCCCGGCTCGCCAGACTCCTTCACCAGCTGGCCGAAGCACCCCACACACGGGCCGCCCTCACCCGCACCAACCGCGGCGAACCATGGCTCTTCCCCGGCCTCGTCCCCGGCCGCCCCACCTCGCAGACCGGCCTCAGCTCGAAACTCCTGGCGCACGGCATCGACACCAGGCCGGCCCGAAACGCGGCCCTGGTCGCGCTCTCCGGCGACCTGCCTGCACCGGTCCTCGCGAGCATCCTCGGCCTCCACCCCAACACCGCAGTCCGCTGGGCAGGATTCGCCAAGACCTCCTGGGCCGACTACCTCGCCGCCCGCGCGGCGGACCTTCAACTGGAGAGGAATACGGCGCCGCAGAAATAAGTGGTCTGCGTCAGTACCTGAGGCGATGACCCGCCGGGAGTGATCCCGGCGGGCGGGCGGTGGGACCGGATGCCGGTGCCACCGCCCTTCGGCGTGTCCGGGCGGGCCGGGGAGAGGCGTCAGGCGCGCGCGGAGCCCATGAGGGAGCCGAAGGTCTGCGGGTCGGCGTCGAACCCCTGGGGCAGCGGGCGGAAGATCCAGCCGGCCGCGGCGTCCCGGGTGAATTCGACGACGGTCGCCGCGGTCGCGCCGGCGGCCGCCGCGAGATCGTCCTCCAGCAGCTCCGTGTGGCCCTCGCTGACCCGGACGGCGGTCTGGGCTATGGAGCCGAAGACGATCCGGCCCCCACCCTGCTGTATCGCGACGCCGACCACCACGCGGACGTAGCGCGGCGCGAGCCGGTCGAGCTCCAGGGTCATCGCCTCGTCGTAGCCGAAGCCCTGTCCCGTACGGCTGTCGCGGTGGAGGGTGATCGTCCCGTCGGCGGAGCGGCTGCCGAAGTGGACCAGCTGCGCGGGCGTTCCGTGGGGGTCGTCGGCGGTGAAGACGGCGGCGACGAGGTCCAGGTCGTGCGCGGGCGCGCCCGCCGGCGCCGGATCCCACTTGAGCGCCACCTCGACCTTGCCGACGCCCTTGTTGAGTCCGCTCACGCTGCTTCCCCTTTCCCCGATTCCCTGCTGGGCCCGTCATCTCGGGCCCTTCTTCATGGTGTCACGCACGTACGACAGCCGGGTCCGGTGAGGCCCGTGAGCCCGGTTCGGCGGCGGGGACGTACCGGAAGTCGACGTCCGACTGGCGTGAAAGGGACTGGGGTTGACGGGGGCTCACGCCCGTTCGCTCATCCGTGGCGACGGCCTGCCGGGGCGCTCCCCGGACCCGTACGATGGCGCGGTGCTGGTCAAGTGGATTCGCTGCGCCGTCGTGGACCGTCGAGGGTTCGAGCGGGGACAGCGGAAGTGGGCGGGGCTGCTCGGGGAGCCGGGTTTCCGGGGGCAGGGCGGCGGTTGGAGCCGGGCCCGTCCCGAGATCGCGCACGTCTTCTCCTTCTGGGAGAGCCGGGCCTTCTACGACTCCTTCATGGCCCGCTCGCACGACCGGTTGGCCGCCGCGCAGTCGGGGACGTACAAGGACGCCCAGGTCAGGCTCTTCGATCACCGCTTCGACGTGAAGACCGGATTCGAGCCGAAGTTCGCCGACGCGGACGTGGCGCGGGTGGCCCACTGTCGTGTCCACGAGGAGCGCGTGGAGCACTTCGCCCTGATGCAGGAGAAGGTGTGGAACCCGGCGATGGCCGGGTCGCCGGGCATGCTGCGGGGGCTTTTCGGCGAGTCGCCCGGCCACGAGTTCCTGGTGCTCTCCCTGTGGAACTCCGCTGCCGAGCACGGCAAGTACCGCGAGGAGCGGGTGGAGCGCCTCGGGCTGCGGGCGCAGACCGAGGCCGACGTGGCCGCGCTCTCGGGTGACGTGGTGCGGCTCGAACCCACCTGGACCGTCTGAGCGTTCAGCCCTCGCGGGGTGTGGGCGCCGGGAGGTTTCCGGCGGTCCTCGACCTCCCGGTCGGTTCGGTGAAGACTCCTGCGGTCACGGCCGCCAGAGTCGCGTCCGCGGCCTGGTCCGCCAGCCGCTCGTCGACGGGCTCGCGGGTGACGAAGAGGCGGAGGAAGAGCGGGGCGGAGACCGCGCGGGCGACGGCGCCGGCGTCGGTGCCGAGGGGAGCCTCGCCCCGGTCGACGGCCCGGGCCACGACCGCCTCGCAGCGGCTGAACCTCTCGCCGTAGAAAGAGCGCAGGGCGTCGGCGGCGCGCGCTGACTGGAACGCGGCGCCGACGAAGGCGGTCGGCGCGGCGGCGTCGGCCGGGTCGCGGAAGCCCTCGACGACCTCTCGGGCGAGGGCGCGCAGGTCACCGGCGAGGCTGCCCGTGTCGGGCGGCGTCCATTCGTCCTCCCCGGCGAGGTCGAGGGCGTCGGCCACCATGCCCTCCACGCTGCCCCAACGGCGGTAGAGCGTCGTCTTGTGCACACCCGAGTGTTCTGCCAGGTACTCCACCGTCAGCGAGGGGTAGCCGTGCTCGGCCAGCCCGGTCAGGACGGCGTCGCGGACGGCGGCCCGGGTGCGGGCGGTGCGTCCGCCGGGGCGCCGGCTGCCAGGGGTGGGTGCGGGGGTGGCGGAGTCGGGGTCCTCGGTCGAGTTGTTCAATTGCTACTCCCGTTGCATTAGTCAGCCCGAGTGTGCCACACTCGCCATTAACGCGACAAGAGTTGTATTTGCATTCGCCCCGGGAGGTGCCATGCCCGTACAGATCTCGCTCCATGACGTGACCGTCTCCCGAGGAGAGCGGATACTCCTCGACCGCGTCTCGCTCTCCGTCCGCCCCGGTGAGCGGATCGGGATCGTGGGGGAGAACGGCGCGGGCAAATCCACCCTCCTCCGCCTGCTGGCCGGCGCCGACGCGCCGGACGAGGGCCGGGTGACCGCCCTGGCCGACGGCGGCCTGCGGCTCGTCCACCAGACCCCCGAGCTGCCGCCGGAGGACACGGTGGCCGCCGCCGTCGACTCGGCCTTCGCCGAGTTCCGCGTCATGGAGACGCGCCTGCGCGCCCTGGAAGCCCGTCTGGACCGCGCGGTCGCCGACGACCTCGCCGAGTACGGAGACCTGCTCACCGCCTACGAGCTGCGCGGCGGATACGAGGCCGACGCCCGCGTCGACAAGGCGCTGCACGCCCTCGGAATCGCCCACATCGCCCGGGACCGCGAGCTGGGCAGCCTCTCCGGAGGAGAGCAGGCCCGGCTCGGCATCGCCGTCGCCTCCGCGCCCGAGGTCCTCCTGCTCGACGAACCCACCAACCACCTCGACGCGGCGGCGCTCGACTGGTTGGAGGAGTCCCTCCGCGGCCATCGCGGAACCGTCGTCGCCGTCTCCCATGACCGTGTCTTCCTCGAGCGCGTCGCCACCGCCCTCGTCGAGGTCGACACCGACCTGCGGAGCCTCGTCCGCCACGGCGAGGGGTACGCGGGGTTCCGCGCCGCTCGCGAGGCCACCCGCCGGCGCCGGCGGCAGGAGTACGAGGAATGGTTCGCCGAGACCGAGCGCCTGGAGGCGTACGCGGAGGGCACCGCCCATGCCGTCGCCGCGGGCCGGGGCATGAAGGACAACAACAAGATGGCCTACGACCGGGCCGGCGGGCGCGTCCAGGCCTCCGTCTCCGGACGCGTCCGCAACGCCCGGGAGCGGCTACGGCGGCTCAGGGAGGAACCGGTGTCCGAACCGGCCCCGCCCCTCGCCTTCACGGCCCGCCCGGAGGCGGGCGCGGTCCAGGGCGAACTGCTCGCCCTGGACGGGGTCCGGGTCGGGGACCGGCTCGCGGTCGACTCCCTCACCCTCCGGGCCGGCGAGCGCCTCCTCGTCCACGGGGGCAACGGCGCCGGCAAGTCCACCCTGCTGCGCGTCATGGCCGGTGACCTCGCCCCCGACCGGGGAGCGGTGCGCCGCAGGGGCGGGATCGGCTTCCTCGCCCAAGAGGTCACCGTCCGGCGGCCGGCCGAGCCGCTGCTCACCGCCTTCGGTCACGGACTGGGACTCGGGCTCGACGAGGAGGGCCTGACCGAGCGGCTCCTGTCGTACGGGCTGTTCCGGCCGGACGATCTCGCCGTGCCGGTGGGAGGCCTCTCGGCGGGACAGCTGCGCAGGCTCGCGCTCGCCCGGCTGCTCGCCCGGCCCGTGGACCTGCTGCTCCTGGACGAGCCCGCGAACCACCTCGCCCTGGGCCTCGTCGAGGAGCTGGAGCAGGCCCTGGAGGAATGGCCGGGCGCCGTCGTGGTGGTCTCGCACGACCGCGAACTGCGGCGCAGGTTCACCGGGCGGATACGCCGGATGGACTCGGGCCGCCTTCTCGATTGAGCCGAACGGGGCGGTTCCCTCTAGGGTCGGATCATGGCACGACCGCGGCGCATCGTTCTCGTACGGCACGGAGAGTCCGAAGGCAATGTCGACGACACCGTCTACGAACGGGAACCCGACCACGCCCTCGGCCTCACCGGGACCGGCCGCCGGCAGGCGGAGGCGACGGGGGAGAGGCTGCGGGAGCTCTTCGGCGACGAGGCGGTCAGCGTGTACGTCTCGCCGTACCGCCGCACCCACGAGACCTTGCAGGCCTTCCGGCTGCCGCCGGGGCAGGTCAGGGTCCGGGAGGAGCCGCGGCTGCGGGAGCAGGACTGGGGCAACTGGCAGGACCGGGAGGACGTTCGCCTCCAGAAGGTCTACCGGGACGCGTACGGCCACTTCTTCTACCGCTTCGCGCAGGGGGAGTCGGGGGCCGACGTGTACGACCGTGTCGGCGCGTTCCTGGAGAGTCTCTACCGCAGCTTCGAGGCTCCCGATCACCCGCCGAACGTCCTGCTGGTCACCCATGGGCTGACCATGCGCCTCTTCTGCATGAGATGGTTCCACTGGAGCGTGGCGGAATTCGAATCACTGTCGAATCCGGGCAACGCGGATACCCGGGTCCTGTTGCTCGGGGAAGACGGGCGATACCGGCTGGACCGCCCGTTCGAACGCTGGTGTACCCCGGAACCGTACGGTCCCACCGGATAGAGTGGCGCACCGATGACCGCTGACTCCTCATTCGACCGGCGCTTCGACCGCGCCCTCGCCAGTCTGCGCGGACTGGCCGTGGGGGACGCCCTGGGCTCCCAGTTCTTCGTCCCCGCGCACTATCCCCTGCTGAAGCGGCGAGAGCTCCCGCCGGGCCCCTGGCAGTGGACCGACGACACGGAGATGGCCTGCTCCGTCCTGGCCGTCCTCGCCCGACACGACCGCATCGACCAGGACGCCCTGGCCGCTTCCTTCGCCGACCACCACGACTTCGACCGGGGGTACGGCCCCGCCGTCAACCGGATGCTCCGGCTGATCCGGGAAGGCGGCGACTGGCGCGAGCTGGCCGCGGCCCTCTTCAAGGGACAGGGATCCTGGGGCAACGGCGCCGCCATGCGCATCGCCCCGCTCGGCGCCTGGTACGCCGACGATCCCGAACAGGCCACCCATCAGGCGGAGATCTCCGCCTACCCCACCCATCAGCACCGCGAGGCGGTGGTCGGTGCCATGGCCGTCGCCGCGGCCGCCGCCCTCGTGGCCGATCCGGCCGGGCCCCCGACGCCCGAGGCACTGCTCGACGGGGTCGTCGCACTGGTCCCGCGCAGCGCGGTCGGCGCGGGACTGCGCCGGGCCCGCGACATGCTGGACTACGGCGACGCCGGAACCGTCGCCGCCGTCCTCGGCAGCGGCCGGCGGACCAGCGCCCACGACACGGTCCCGTTCGCCCTCTGGTCGGCGGCCCGCGCCCTGGGGGACTTCGAGACGACGTTCTGGACGACTGCCCAGGTCGGCGGGGACGTCGACACGACCTGCGCCATCGCCGGCGGCGTGGTGGCCTCCGCCGCCGGGGGTGCTCCGCCGGCCGACTGGCTGGAGCGGACCGAGGCCCTTCCGGCCTGGCTCCCACAGGGCACGGCCCGGAGCTGAACGCCGCGGATGCCCGGACCCCGCCGGGTC
>NZ_JBHTST010000177.1:0-14951 GCF_042794995.1 Streptomyces sp. NPDC056503 | reverse complement strand
TGTCAGAAGGCTGTCACAGCTGCCATGTCGGAGGCTCGCGGATATCCCGGCTCACCTGGGTACAACCCGGCCAGCGTTTACGGGACAGCCCTTAGGGGGAATACTCGCCGTCCGCCGTTCGAAAACGGCCGGGTTGTATCGCAGGCCGGGCCGGTTGGCCGCACGCCGGGGCGGTGCTCCCTGACGTGCTGTACAAGAGTTATGGGGTGGTGAAGGAGGTTTGTTACGCGGCGGCCCCGGCTTTCTGCGCGGAAGGCGCTTGGCCGGGACGGAAGATGACGAGTCGGCAGGCTGGCCGCGCAAGCCCCCTTCTCCGGCGTGAAGGATGTCGGCAACCCGGGCCACGGCGGCGGCCCCTCGCTTCGGTCTTAAATCGTGTCCTATGTGGTGAGGCGGTTGTTGAGGTCGTCATGGGGCGGGGTACGTGGAGTTGGATTGTTCCGGACGGGCTGTGGGAGATCGCGAAGCCGCTGATCCCGCCGGCGAGGGTGCGGCCGCAGGGCGGCGGGACGCAGGACACGCCTGATGAGACGCTGTTCGCCGCGATCATCTACGTGCTGGTGTCCGGTTGTGCCTGGCGGGCCCTGCCCCCGTGTTTCGGGGTCTCGAAGTCGACCGCTCACCGCCGGTTCCTGATCTGGTCCAGGGCCGGGGTGTGGGGCCGGCTGCACGAGGAGATCCTGCACCGTCTCGACGATGCCGGCCTGCTCGACCTGTCCCGCGCGGTCCTTGACTCCGCCCACGTCCGGGCGAAAAAGGGGGCGAACTCACCGGTCCGAGCCCTGTGGACCGGGGCAAGCCGGGTTCCAAGATGCACGTCCTGCCGGACGCGAACGGACTGCCCCTTTTTCGTCGGCGTCTCGGCCGGCAACACCCACGACAGCCAGTCCCTGAAGCCCATGGTGCTCGGTCACCAAACGAGACACGCCCCCCTCCACCGCGGCCGCTACTTCAAGCCCCAGCGCCTGCATGCCGACAAGGCCTACGACGTCCTCCACCTGCGGAAATGGCTACGCGGTAAACGCATTGGCGTCCGCATCGCCCGCAAGGGCGTCGAGTCCAGCGAACGACTCGGACGCCGCCGGTGGGTCATCAAACGGACCATGTCATGGCTGACCGGGTACCGCCGGCTCAACCATCGGTACGAGCGCCATCCCCGCAACTACCTGGCCTTTCTCGGCCTCGCCGCGGCCCTGTGCTGCTACAAGCGACTCGTCCGCCTCACCACATAGGACACAGTCTAAAGCGGGTGTCACAGGTTCGAATTCTGCCGGGCGCCAACCAAAAGGCCCCAGACCAAGGATGCATGGTCTGGGGCCTTTGGCAGTCCACGCGCCGTCGGGTACACGGTCGGCCTCGGCGTGGCACCGGAACGGGGCGTGCAGCCACGGAGCCATCGCGCCTACGGGCCGTCAGTAGCGGTAGTTAGGCCAGTGAGGATCCGTCCAGCGGTCCTCATCGGTGAGCCCGAGCAGGCGTATCCGGTGCTGCAGATCCACCGACGCGCCCGACTCCCGGAGCCGTATCGCCGCGTGGCCGAGGAGCCAGGCGACCAGTTCGCCACGCAGTTCCTCCTCGTCATGCTCGTACCACCCGACGCTCCACGGCAGACTCTCTCCGAGGAGCTCGTAATCCCATTCCTCAGCTGCCTCGGCGAGACGTCGGTCGCTGAGGTATCCGGTCTGCTCCTCCCAGTCGGCAAGCCAGGGGGCGAGCGTTCCGGACGCCTCGGCACACATCACGAAGACCTGGTGCGCCGGGACGGCCGCATCCGGATCCGTGAGGCTCTGCACCCACCAGGCGTGCAGGAACTCGCGTACCGAGTCGGCCTGCTCGACGGGCCATTGCTGCCAGCTTCCGCGGGCGAAGGAGGAGCCGGCCTCTTCCAGTCCGAAGAGGGGATCCACACGACCGGCGGACAGGGCCGTGGCGAACTGCGGCAGGATACGGCGCAGCACGGACGCGTGATCGGTCCAGTCGATGGCCTGCCACGTCCGGTACAGGAGGTCGGGCTCCAGTTCCACATCCGGCGTCTTCAGGAGGGAGAGCTCTTCCGCGCTGCCCCAGTGGCAGTGGCAGTTGTACTCATCCGGATGCGCGGTCATGCCGTGGAAGGTGACGGAGAGGTTCTCCAGGGCGGCGTTGAGGCGGCGACGCGCGGGATGCTCGACGAGATGCATGATGTGCCCGGCCTTCGAGGACTCCGTACGGCTTTCGCCGACCGAAGATCGCCAATTTACACGGCGAGCGGGACCATGTCCTCGTCGTTCCGGGAATGGGGCGGGCCCCCTGGTGAGCCGGCAGCGATGGCGAAGCGGGCTGAGCCCGAACTCCGTGGAGAGGGTCGAGGACTGAGCTTCTTCAGCGTTGCAACTCCAGTGTGAGAACGGCCTTGGCGATTGACGTCATGCGGTTGGGGCTGCAGCGGGACCTGCGGAAGATCCGCCAGGACTTCAGGCGGGCGACGCCACGTTCGACGGGTGCGCGTGCTGCGGCCAGGGCACGGTTGCGGGTCTTGTCGGTGGGGGTCAGTTCCTGCAGGGGCCTGCGTTCGATGCCCGTGGTCAGCCACGGACCAGCGCCCTGGTAGGCGAGATCCGCCACGACAGGAACGCCCTGACGCTCGCAGATCCGGATGATTCGGTGAGTGCGGGCGGCGGTCAGGTCGTGTGTGCGGCCCGGCAGGGCGGGCGAGAGCCACAGCAGCCGGCCGGCGGGATCGGTGATGACCTGCACGTTCACGCCGTGGCGGCGGTGCTTGTGGGAGCAGTCGGCCCGGCCGTCGCCGACCCGGTCGCAGTCGGCGATGGTGCCGTCCACCAGGACGTACTCGGGACGTGCCCGGCGCAGGGCCTGTGTCAGGGACGGTGTTTTCGAGGCGAGGAGTCCGATCACGTTCTGTACGTAGGCGTGGGCGGTGCCTTCGCTGATCCGGAAGCCCGCGGCGAGCTTCGCACAGGTGGTGTGCTCGCGCAGGTAGACCAGGGTGATGATGGCGCGTTGCGAGGGTCGCAGTTTGCACCGGCGGCCACCCTCACGGGTGACGATCAGCATCGTGACCCACTCCACGAGGGCGTGCGGCAGGATAGGGGACCAACGAGGCCTCCGGTCGCGGCGGTTGAGACGTCAGACATCTCGAACCACTGCCCGAAGGCCTCGCCTGCTATCCGCAGACCGCCGTCACCCGATCGGTGACCGCTCTGAAGATCCTTATTGAGGGGCGGAGGAGAGGTCGGCGGGTCGTCGGCCCAGACGTGGGCGATCCGCGCGCCGCTCAGCTCCGGCTCCTTTCTGCGTACTCTGCGAGGTCGTCCAGGAGTAGATCGGCCAGGAGTTCCTCGGCCACTGCGGTGCCGTGTTCCGTCATGGACTCGGACAGCCTGGCGTCCCAAGGGGCCACGCTGACGCGGCCCGTGTCGGGGCCATGGGGGTGGCGGGCTACGGCGGCCCGATAGTCGGCCGCCGTCATGCGCCAGGGACGTGCCTGGGTCTTGTCGAGGACGTACGCGGCGATGCGGACGCCTTCGCCGTCGAAGTCTCCGTGGTAGCGGAGCTCGGAGCCCTGCTCCGTAAGCAGGCGAAGGAGCTGGATTGCGGCGCTATTGGGCCAGCCCGAGGTGCAGACGAGGGGTGGGCAGTGGGGGCCGTAGCGGCGGAGGGCCAGGGCGAGGATGCTGGGGTTCTCCGTCACATGGACGACGGCGGCAGCCGGCGGGGTGAGGTCGCCCGGGGTGCGGATATGGGCGAGGGTCAGGCTGGCGGCCTGGCCGGCCTCGGCGCACATGCCCGTGAGGCGGGCGAGCAGTCCGTCGCCCCGAAGGCGTAGTCCGGCGGCGAGGACGGTGGCGGACAGTTCGTCGTCGGCGACGCCCGCGCGGGCCCATAGAGAGCGCCGTTCCGCCGCGTTCTGCGGCGGGGCGGTGTCGTGGAGGGCCGCCAGGGCGCGCAGGACGAGGGCGGAGAGCGGCGTGCCGTCGTCGAGGGCGTGGGTGTGGCCGTTGAGGACCCGGGCGGCGAGGACGGGCAGGGGTTCGGCCTGGCCCGGGAGTTCGGCGAGCACCTTGAGTGCGTCGGTGAGCAGCCTACGGGTGCTTTCCGCCGAGCCGCCGATCAGTCCCGCGGCCTGGCAGGAGGCGATCCAGGCTGAGAGCGCAGGCTGTGCCCTGACCGTGTCGTGTTCCGTCAGCCAGTGCCACAGTTCGGTCCGTTCGTCGCCCTGGCGGCGCCGATCGCCGGCCTTGTCGCCGAGCGGGCCGACGAGTTCGGTGACGACGTCGCGTACGGTGCGGCCGGAGAGTTCGGTGACGGCCTCCTCCAGGGCTGTCAGGGCGATGGCGGGGCGAGGGTCCGGCAGGCGGTCGAGGCCGAGGAGGTCGGCTAGGGCCTCGCGCTGGGGTTCGTCGAGCGGTCCGAGGCGGATCCGGGTGACGGGGCGGCCGGTGGACAGGCGGGTGTGGAGTGTGTGCCAGAGGGGGTCGAGTTCGGGACGGCGCAGGGGTGCCTCGCCCGGCGCGGGGTGGTCAGGAGGGGTCATCCTTCCTCCATGCCGGTGCCGTTCCAGACGAAGCGGGCGCTGGTGACGGCGTCGTCGTCGCCGTCGGTGAGGAGCTGGTGGACAGCGATGCCCGGCAGCTCGCGGTAGGTGCCCCACTCGTGGTCGGAGGTGATGACGAGGTCCAGGTCGAGCGCGGTGAGCAGGGCGAAGACCTGTCCGCGGTTGACGGTGTCGACGCCGACAAAGACCTCGTCGAGGAGGATCGGGCGGGGGGCGAGGGGCACTTCCTGGTAGTGGGCGGCGACGGCGGCGAACAGGGGAAGGTGCAGGGCGATGGCCTTTTCCCCGCCTGACAGGGCGCCGTGGAGCTTTTTGGTCAGCGGTTGCCAGTTGGTGCCGTCGGAGCGGTCGAGGCGGACGGTGAACGTGTGCCAGGCGGTGTAGTCGAGCACTTCCGCGAGGTGTTCCTCCCAGCTCGCGGCCGTGTCGTTGCCCTTGGCCTCCTCGATGCGGGCGCGGAAGAAGGAGTGCAGGGCCTCTCGGTCCGCGTCGGTGACCCGGCCGGGGTCCTTGAGGAGAAGTTGCCGGGTGGTTCGGGTGCTGTCGGGAAGGTCGGGGCGGACGTCCCAGACGAGTTGGACGGCCACGTTGGAAGCGGTACGGACTCGCTCCAGGTGCCCGTTCATGTCCTCGACGAGCTGGCCGGCCCTGCGGATGCGGGCGGCGAGGTGGCGGCGGATGTCGCCGGTGAGGATCTGGTCGAAGAGCCGGCGCTCGGCTGTGGTGATGTCGTCACGGCTGCGGTCGCGTTCCTGGGTGAGCGTGGTAAGCAGCCCGGCTGCTCCGACGCGTACGCCGTCCAGGGCGGCGCTGAAGAGCTGGATGTCGTCGTCGGGTTCCAGGTCCAGATCGGCGCGGACGCCGAGGTGTCCGCGGGCCTCGTGGACGGCTTCGGACAGTCGGCTGGCGGCGTCGCCTAGGTTCCGTGGCGCGTACGGAAGGCTCGGCCACTGGGCGGCGAGGGCGCGGGCAGCCTCGAGGGTGGCCCGGGTGCCGTCGCCGGCGTCGAGTCCCGGCGTCCATCCGGCGTCCTCGGCCAGTCCGACCAGGCACAGGTGCCGGAACCGGTGGGCGGCGCCGTCGCGGGCCGCGACGGCTTTCTCCCGTAGATCCGCGTCCTGGGCGCTCGTGGCCCGCAGTTCTCCGATACGGCCCGCCAGGCCGACGAGGAGTGCTGTCGCCCGAAGGACTTCTCTCCGGCAGCGATCCCGTTCGGTCCGTGCCTCCCCGACGCGCGCGACGATCTGTCGGTAGTCCTCACCCACGGTCGCCTCCACCGCTTCCAGGCGCGCGGTCATTCCGGCGGCCTTGGCCTCGGCGGTGGCCGCGTCGCCAGCCTGTGCGTCGGCGGTGCGGCGGGAGCGGTCCGCCTGGGCGGTCGTCTGCCGGACCCGTTCGACGGCGGTGGCCGCGGTGATGCGGCTGTCGATCCAGGTGTCGGCGAGGTCGCGGAACCTGTCGACGGCCTCAAGGAGCGTCCGGAGCCGTTCGCGGTCGGTGGGTAGACCGTGCTCGGCGGCCCGGCGGCTCAGGGTGCGCAGCGCGTCGGCGACCCCCGTCTCTCGCCGGGCGAGGTGGGTGGTCGCGTCGCGGACGACCTCGTCTCGGGCGGCCACCGTCTGCTCGGCCCGGTCCGCTTCTCGCCGTCGGGCGTTGACTTCCCGGTGGTCGGGCAGGGCTGCCCGGTCGGCCTCCAGCCGGACGGTCCGGGTGTCGAGTTCATGCAGGCGGTCGTCGAGGACGGCGAGGGCTGCGTCCGTCTCTTCGATGCGCCCGGTCAGTTCGGCGATGCGGCGCTGTCGCGCACGCTGTCGGGCGAACAGGCCGATGTAGGCGGGTTCGGGCTTGTTCCAGGTACCGGTGGCCGGTGCGAGGCGCCAGGCGCCGTTGGCGGAGACGGCCGCTGATCGGCCGCCGGGCAGGGTGGGGCCGTACGCGATCCCGGCGAGGATGCGGGTCACGGCATCGGCAGGTACGGGAATGTCCTCCTCGGGGCGCAGCACCTGCAGCAGGCTGGGTCCGGGGGCAGCGGTGGCGAGGTCTGGGTCGGCGCGGGTGTCGTGCCCGGGAAGGGTGATTCCCTCAGTGGGGCTGACCCAGGCGTCCAGGAGCCCCGATGCTTCCAGTGCCGCTTCCACCGCGGCCTGTACGGGAAGCGGGACGTCGTCGTGGAAGGCGACCAGCCGCCACAGCGGTGCGCCTGCGGCGGCCGTGCGCACGGCGGTACGTGTGGGCGGGACGGGCGGTGGGAGGTCGGTTTCGCGGCTGAGCCGGCGTACGTTCTCCGCAAGCTGGGTCCGCTCTTCCTCCTGTGCCTGCCGTGCGGCGTGGGTGCCGGCTCGCGCCGTGGTGATCTCTTGCTCCAGCAGGCGGGTGGCGGCGTCGACGACCGTGCGTACGTCGGCTTCGACCGCTGCCCTGGCCGTGAGGTCGCCGGTGTCGGCGATGCGTAGTTCCCTGCAGCTCTCGGCCCAGGCCAAGAGCCGTTCCGCCTGTGCGGCGACGGCGTCGTCCCAGGTTCCGGCTGCTGTGTCGCGGTGGGCGATCGCTTCTCCGAGCCGGGTGCGCGCCTCGTCCAGCAGTTCCTCGGCGGCGCCCCGGTCGCGTACCGCGCGATCGTGCTCGTCGATCGACTGGGTGATGTCGGTGACCTGCGTGCGTCGGGCGGCGGTCGCTCCCCGGAGCAGTAGCCTGGCCCGGCGGGCCGTGTCCTCGCCGGACGTACGAGAATCGGCTCCGGATGCCTCCGGACGCCGGTCTGCCTCGTGTGCCTGATCACCGAGGAGCGTAGCTGCTGGGTCCGCTTCGAGGATCGTCCTCGCTTCGTGGTGGATGGATTCCATACCCGCGGCCCGGGCCGCCCGGTGTGCTTCCGCCGCGGCGTCCCGCGCGTGCTCGTCGAAGGTGCGGGCGTGGGCCGCGGCCTTGTCGACGCGCTGGCGGTCCTCTGCCGCCGCTTCCTTGGCGGACCGGGCGGCGGCGCGTCGCTCCCGGGCGGCGGTGACCAGGTCGGCGGTGTCTCGGCGGAGCCGGTCGAGTTCTTCCCCCTTCTGGTAGGCGTCGCTCTCGCGCAGTGCGTCGATGGTCTCGTCCAGTGTCCGGGCCCGCAGCTCCTGTTCGTCGTGGAGGGTCTGCGCGGCCTCGCGTTCCGTCAGCGCTTTCTCGAGTTCCTCGGCGCTCTGACGGGCGGCGCGGGTGAGGTCGTCCATGTCGGTCGTCGCGGCGATCAGTCCGGCCGCTCCGGCGCGCAGGACCCGCCGGGCGTAGGCCCGCTGCCGGGAGGCGATGGTCTCGGCTGCCGTCACTTCGGCGTCGAGCCGGTCGAGGTGGTCGCGCTGCCGGTCCAGGCGTTCGAAGCCTTCGGCGAGTTCGGTGATCTCGCCCTCGCCGAGCGGGGGCAGGGCGCGGGACAACAGGGTGGAGAGCAGGGACGGGTCGAGCCGTTCGGAGAGTTTCGGCTGGCGCAGCTGGAGGAGGGCGGAGAGCAGCGACTCGTACCGCTGCTCGCCCATGCCGTCGAAGAGTTCGCGACGGATGGCGGTGCGGTGGTCGGCGGGTGACAGGTGCACGGTGCCCCGGTCTCCGAGGGCTTCGGTGAGCGCGGCCTTGGTCAGGGGTTGTCCCGCCTCGTTGACGAGGGTGACGCCGTCGGGGTGGGCGATCCGGGAGCGGGTGGTGAAGTAGTCGGCGTGTGCCGTGCTGGTGTGGACACTGGCATGCAGGCGCGCACCGCAGCCGAACCATTGCTCGATGCCCTCGTCGTCGACGCGGCGGAACTCCATCCACACGTACCCCACGCGGGTCTTGCCGGAGGCACCCGCGCCGAACAGGTTCCAGTGCATGGTGCGTTCCGAGCCGCCGAAAGTGGAGAGGCGGTTGGGACGGAGGCTGGCGTCAAAGAGGAACGGGAGCAGCAGCTCCAGCGCCTTGGACTTGCCGGAACCGTTCTGTCCGCGCAGGAGCAGGCGCCCCTGGTGGAAGGCGAAGGTCTCGTCGTAGTAGCGCCAGACGTTGAGGATGCCCGCGCGGTGGGGCTGCCAGCGGCCGGGGACGGACAGCTGCCCGGCAGGCTCGGTGTGTTCCTCGGGCCGTCGCTGAAGCGGCAGTTCCGTCACGCTCACTGCTGGTCTCCTTCCGGGGTGTTCTTCGGGGCCGGGCTCGTGGTCTGCGTCAGGCGATAGCGGTACGCGGCCGGCCGTGCGACGACACGGCTGCGGGCCCTGGCTGCCAGCCCGACGTCGAGCAGGACGCCTACGGCGGCGTCGACCAGCCGGGCCGGGCCGTCCTCCGACTGGTACGCCTTGGCCCAGCCCGGGAAGCGGCGCAACAGCTCCGCCCCGGCCTCGGCCAGCTGCTCGGGCAGCATGCCCCCCGGTGCGGCGCACAGCGGTGCGAGCAGAAGCAGCGCGGCGACCCGGGCGGTGGAGCTGTCGTCGGGGAAGCGGACGTCGGTGGCGATGGCGTCCGGGTCGACGAGGAGGAAGCCCTCGGCGCGTTCCTCCAGGACGAATCCGGCCTGCTCGACGGAGCGGCGCAGGATCTGGCGGCCGGTCAGGGAGGTGACGTACGCGAGCTCGTCCTCGGCGAGGTCGGCCCGGTACAGCACGGGGTCGTCGAAGAGGCGCCGGAGCACCGAGTGGCGCAGCCGCAGGTTGCGCTGGGCGTCCGTGGTCGCGGTGGTCTCCGCGTACGGGTCGTCGGCCGTGACGTCGGCGGGCCCACCTCCGTAGCGGCGCTCCCTGACCAGGCCGACGAGGAGGTCCTCGAACCGCGCGGGTACCTCGTCCGGGGGCACGGCGAGCCGGGAGGCGCCGACGGGCGCGGCCGTCAGCCGCATGAGCAGCGTGACGTCCACCCGGTACAGGACCTTCGCCTGCTCGGAATCGACGTACGTTTCGGTCGTGCCGTCCACGGCGCGCAGCACGTCGTACGACTCCAGCAGCTTCAGGACGTCGACGAACGCCCTTCGCTCGGTCCGCTGGACCGGGTCGAACGTCGGCAGCGCGTGGTCGGCCGTGGTCGCCTGGGCGACGCGGTCGGCGAGCATGCCGATGGTCGTCATCGGCATCGACAGCAGTTCGGCGGCGGTGACGCAGAGCAGGACGTAGCGGCGGCGGTCGAACGGGGCGTGGCCGGCCCGTGCCCTGAGCGCCGGGCGCGAGCCATCGGGATTCGCCCGGATCTTGGTGAGGCGGGCGTAGCCGCGGCGCGACTCCACGACCAGGTTCCAGCCGCAGGTGTAGTCGAACCACCGGACCAGGGAATCGTGGCGGCGGCGGACCAGGCCGAAGCCGGCCGGGTCCGAGGCTGCGGTGAGCAGGGGGCTGGCCAGGAGGAGGCGGATAGCGCGGGCGACCTCCTCTCGTTCCGCGGAGGCCAGCTGGTTGGCGAGGGTGCTCATCCGGCGGCCTCCTGCCCTGTGGCGGCGTGGAGCGCCGGAAAGGTGGTCGTCCCACCTGCGGTGGTGATGTCGACGAGGTAATCCGGGCCCGCGAGCGTGCCCTTCTCGGTGCGCAGGAATGCGGTGCGCGTGTCGGGAGGTAGGGACAGCACGACCTCCACTCTTCCGTCCCCGGTCGTCACCCGCCGCAGACCGTCCGTGTCGGGGAGGGAAGCGAGGGCACGGCCCAGCAGGTCGAGGAGGCGGTCGAAGGCCGCGGGATCCAAGGTCCCGAAGGAGGAGAGGCGTACGGGGCCGTGCGTCTCCAGCGCTTGCCAGGCGCGGGCGAGTTCCGCGCGCTCGGCGCGGGCCCTCTCGGCGCGCCCGGCCCGCACGGCCGCGACGTCCTTCACCTTGCCGGTACGGGTGAAGCGCTCCGTGCGTCCGCTGGTTCGCAGCAGCGCCGACACCTCCACGGGCGGCGCCTCGGCCCAGGAGTGGGAGGAGGGAATAAGTTCCGGGTCAGGGTGGGCCAGGTGGGCGTGGCGCGCCGGGCCGAGGCCGAAGGCCGCCGACCACAGCCGGTGCAGGTCGTCCTCCTCGGGGGCCGCCGCGAACCAGCGCGCGAGCTCTCGCAAGTCCTGTACGGCGCTGGAGGAACGACGGCGGGACTCGTTGATCCGCTCCAGGACCTGGAGGAGGGAAACGATGGCCCGACGGGCGATGTCGTGCAGCTGCTCGATCCGGGGGCGCGCGCCGTCGTCCGGCAAGAACCAGGCACGCAGACCCGCCCAGCGGGCCCGCCGGCTCTCCAGCCAGCCAGCGGCGGGGTCCTCACCCGGCATGGGCGGCAGCTCGGCGCCGTGCAGGGCGCGCTCGCGCAGCACGGCGATGCCCCTCTCCTCCACCCGGGCCACGGCGGCGGCGACCGTCTCGCCGCGCCGGTCGAGGTCGACCAGGAACTCCTGGAGATAGGAGACGGTGGCCGCCTTGACCTCGCGGAACACGTCCAGGTCCGCGCCCTCGGCGCGCAGGAGTCGCTGCAACTGGCCATTGAAGGCCTTGGTGTTCTCCACCAGGGCCTCCAGATGGCCTTCCAGCTCCCGCAGCGTGCTGAAGATCCGGCGGTCTGCCCTGGCAGGTTCGCCGGACAGCACGGTCAGTTCGTCGAGGCGGTCGCCGATCGCCTCCAGCACCGCAGTCTGCAGCGCCCCTGTCGAGGCCAGCACCTCCAGGGCGTGCCGCACCCCGGCCAGCGCCGCCTCGCCGCGGCGGGTGAGCGAGTAGTGCAGGTTGCGCCGCTCGTACTCCTCGGCCGTCCGGTAGTTCTCGGCGTGGTTGTGGACCACGTCGAGAAGTTCCCACTTCACCAGTCGTTTCAGCGCCTCGTGGAGCTCTTCGTCCTCGATGTCGGCGATCCAGCCCACCGCTCGCAGCCGCTCCCGTACGCCGTCCAGGCCGAGTGCGGTCTCCAGGTGTTCACCGGCGACACCGAACGCCTCGAGCACGGCACCGTTCAGGTCGGCCTTCTCCCCCGTGGTGAACCGGAACATCTCCGATGGAACCCTGCGCATGCCCGTACGTCCCCTCCTCCGCCGCCACCCCTGCGGCACCTCGCACCCCACGGTAGGGGGCGGCCCCGGCTCCGGGGCCCGCATCACTGTCATGGCCGGTGGCTTCGCTTCACGTGAAGAGGTTCTGGCACGACTTTCGTGAAACTGTGCCACCCAGGCTCGCGCCGACCTCTCAAAGAGCTGCTGACCTGCCGTTTTGTCAAGGCTGCCGGCCTCGGACACGAAGGACCGGTATGGCTTCACCGAAATCGTGCCAGAACCTGGACCCCGGCCCAGAACCAGCGGCAAGAGCAGCACCGGACGGCCTCACGGGCCTGCCCCCGGGGCCCGGCCCACAGCCGACAGCGCCCCTACCAGGGATTCTAGCCGTCAGGGCCCGGACAGACCCTCGCATGCTCTGCCGGAAGCACGCCGACTTCCCCTGTCTCAAGAGGCACCGGTCGGCCTGTCCCACTCGAAAGCGGCCACCCTCTCCGGAGCAGCTGCCTGCGCACGCTTCCTCTATCTAGGCTCCCCAGGAGACGACGGTCGTGGAACAGTCCTCGGCGAGCCCGAGGAAAGCGTCCCGCTCGGCCTCGTCGGCGGCCGGGTCCCAGCGCAGCTTCGTGCCGACCCAGGTCGCGGCGTAGGTGCAATGGCAGGAGGTGTCCGAGGGCAGCCACTCGGCCGGGTCCTTGTCCGCCTTGGACCGGTTCGAGGCTGCGGTGACCGCGATCAGGGTGTCGGGACCGTCCTGGTCGTTCGCGTACGCCTCACGCCGCGCCGGACTCCACGGCGTCTGCTCAGCTGGCAGGGGGCGCTATTCGAAGCGTGCGGTATTCCCCTGCCGCGGTCATGTAGCGGCAGGGTCGGTTGCCGACAAGGCATTCCAGGTCACGGTCACGCGGGCCCCGGGCCGGACGCCGCGCAGGCGCTGCTTGAAGCCGTGGGCGTCGGGCCCGGAGCCACGCAGCATCACACCGACCTTGCCCCCGCGGTGACCGGCTTCGTACTGCTCGCCCTACCGTTCATCTCTGACACGTTCACCAGAGGTGGCACCTCTCTGTCCGTAGCAAGCGTCGGCCTCCTCGACCTCTGCATCGCCATGCCTGCCCTCGCGATCATCGCCTGAGCTCCCGGCATCATTCGGCCGATCCGCGCATCGGCAGGGCACGACGCCCTACACCGCCTCTGCCGGCGCGCATGGCAGCCCCGAGCCGCAGGGCGATGACGGCGGCCCCCGCGACGGACGCCACACAGACCACGATGAACGCGTCAGGCGTCCAGGTCCACAGTGCCCCGGAACCGACGAAAACAAGGGCCGTTACCAGAGCGGCCGAGGGAGCGGCACCGGCGAGACACCACAGGGCAGTGGGGGCGAGGCGCCGCGAACCCCCGCGGTGGAGCAGGCGGAACGAGTGGAGAGCTTCCGCAGAAAGGACGAGGGCCAGGGCGGTGAGACCCCAGACGGTCGCGTAGTACATCGTGGCGGAGGGGGGTTCGGGGGCGGTTCCCCCGGCGAGGATGCGGGCCGCGCCGAAACCGACGTCCATGACGGCACTGTCGTGGAGGAGTCCGTGAAGGTTCTGCTGGAGGACGAGGGCGAGGTTCTGTTCTGGCAGGAGGAAGAGCATGGCGGAGTAGCCGGGGGTGGCACCGGTATGCCAGATGGCGGTGTCGAGCGGGGCTTCCAGGCCGCCGACGCGCCAGCCGAGTCCATATCCGGTGGCAATGCCGGACGGGTGGAGCCGGCCCGGGTGCCGCATGAGGCGCACGGAATCGGGGGTCAGGACTATCCCGCCGTCGGTGGTCTTTCCCGACCGCAGTTGGAAGGCGGCGAAGGCGGCGAGGTCATTCAGATCGCCACCGGTGTAGCCGTAGGCGGCGCCGTCGTCGTCCACACCGTCGACAATCGCGGCCGGTAGGCCCCACAGGAGCTGGTGCCCGGGCGGGAGGTTCCGTGCGCGGGCGGAAGCCCGGTCGGCGATCGCCCCGTCCATGCCGGCCGGGCGCAAGACGCTGTCCCGGAGGTGTTCGGCGAAGGGCCGGCCGGTGACGGACTCGACCAGGGCGGCCAGGAGGAGGTAGTTGGCGCTGGTGTAGGCGTACGTGGTGCCGGGCGGCCCCATCGGACGCACGTCGTCCAGCGCGGTGACGCGGCCGATCGCGTCGGGGCAGTCGGTGTCGACGCAGTCGGTGACCGTGGAGGTCGCCGACTCCGGGATGCCTGCGGTCTGCTGGAGCAGGTCGCGGACTGTGACCCGGGCGGTGTGGTCCGGTCCGCCGAAGCGGAAGGCCGGCAGGTGGTCGACGACCAGGTCGTCGAGTCGGAGTCGTCCGTCCTGCACGAGCGTCATCACGGCGCTGGCAGTGATCGGTTTGGCGACCGATCCCCACAGGAAGGGGGTGGAGGCCGTGACCGGCTCGCCGTTTCCGTCCGTACCCCAGGACCGCGTGTGGACCGGGCCGTCGGGGCCGACCACGGCGTAGGCGAGCCCGGGGGTTCGGGTGTCCTGCATGCGTTCGCGCACGTAGGCGTCCATTGCCGCGAAACGCTCCGCCGGAGCAGGTGGGTTCGCCTCTGCCGGTGCTCCGGTTAAGAGGATCAGGACGAGGAGGACAGCCGGCATCGCGGTGACTCGTCGAAGGGGGTGGGACATCGGGCGCCTCGTTCTTCCGCTGGCATGAAAGATAACCGTATGGCGATACGGTTATAACCGTACGCTGGTACGGTTATCAAGTGCCACGAACCGCCGACCACGAACAACGCCGCCGTCAGATCGCCGACGCCGTCAGCCAGTTGATCTCCGAACACGGCCTCGACGCCGTCACTGTCGCGCGTACGGCCGCCACCGCGGGCATGTCCGTCGGCCTGGTGCAGCACTACTTCCGCACCAAGGACGAGATGCTCCTCCACGCCTTCCGCGAGGTCTCGACCCGCATCCGCGCCCGCGTCGACGAACGCATCAGAGACGGAGTCGCACACAAGCGCCCCCTCGCACAGGTGATGACCGACGTCATGACCGAGTACATCCCTCTGGACGGGCCCCGCCGCGCCGAGTACCGCGTGGCCCGCGCGTTCGCCGGCCGCGCCCTCGACGCCCCCGCGCTGGCCGAGGTCGACACCAAGAGCGCCCGGCGGCTGCGCGAGGACATCGCCCGCGCCGTCCACAACGGCAAGGAGTGCGGCGAGGTCGACGAGCACCTGGACCCGCAGTCCGCCGCCGTACGCCTCGCAGCCGTGATGGAAGGGCTCGCGCTCCAGGTCTACCGCGAACCCGAGGGCGCCACGGGACAAGCCGTCACCCGATTCGCGGTCCCCCTGCTCGAAGCCGAGATCGCCGTCGTCTTCACAGGCGAATGCCGCCAATACACAGAATGAGCAGCACGTTCCGGGGAGGGAGCGGCCCGATACTCAGAGGTCGTTTTCGCCCGATGTTTCATCCCGTGATGGGATGAAACA